>NZ_JAMYNE010000010.1:0-216808 GCF_040318915.1 Mesorhizobium sp. M0991 | reverse complement strand
CTACTCCCCTACTCCCCTACTCCCCTAGCCGAGCATCATGACTTACCAATCCCCAATCTCCCCCGGCCGCTCCTGGTACGAAGACACGGCCGGACCAAGGCCCGAATATCCGGCGCTCGACGGCGACCGGACATGCGATGTGGTGATTGTCGGCGGCGGCTTTACCGGCCTGTCGGCGGCGGCTCATCTCGCCAAGACAGGCGCGAATGTCGTGCTGATCGAAACCCATCGTTTCGGTGACGGCGCATCGGGCCGCAATGGTGGCCAGCTCGGCACCGGACAACGGGCCTGGGCAGAGGAGCTGGAAGCGGAGTACGGCTTTTCCCGCGCCAAGGCGCTGTTCGACCTCGCCGAAGAGGCCAAAGCGCATCTGCTCGATTTCGCCGCAATGCACCAGATCGAGATCGACTATATGCCCGGCCAGATGTCGGTGGCGCACAAGAAGCGCTATGTCGACGACTACAAGGCGCATGCCGAGATCATGGCGAGCCGCTTCGGCTATCCGCACATCTCATTCATGGATGCCGCGGAGACAGCCGAGCGGCTGGGCTCGACGCATTATTTCGGCGGCACCCGCGACACCGGCACCGGCCATATCCATCCGCTGAAACTGGTGATCGGCACCGCAAAAGTCGCGGCACAGGCCGGCGCAAAGCTATTCGAGCAGACGCCGTCGACCGGCATTACCTCCGGCGGCGGCAAGGTCAGGGTTGCGACGCCGAAGGGCACGATCACCGCCGCTAAATGCCTGATCGGGGTCAATGCCTACGGCGGCGCGCTCGAACCGGTGAGTGCCTCGCATATCATGCCGATCGGCTCGTTCATCGGCGCGACGGTACCGCTGGGAGCCGATTCCAAAGTGTTGCCGGGTGGCGAGGCGGTCGACGATTCGCGCTTCGTCGTGCGCTATTTCCGGAAATCGAAGGATGGGCGGCTGCTGTTTGGCGGGCGCGAGATCTACGCTGTCAACGATCCCAAGGACATCCACATCCACATCCGCCGGCAGATCGCCGAGATCTATCCCTCATTGAAGGACGTCGAGATCACCCATGGCTGGGGCGGCTACGTCGGCATCACCGTGCCGAGAAAGCCGTTCGTGCGCGAAGTGATGCCCAATGTGATCTCGGTCGGCGGTTATTCCGGCCACGGCGTCATGCTGTCGAACTTTTTCGGCAAGCTTTATGCCGAGACGGTCGCCGGCAACCGCGATCGGCTGAAGCTGATCGAGGATTTGAAGATTCCATCCTTCCCCGGCGGCCGGCGTTTGCGCGCGCCACTGCTCTTTCTCGCGCTCAACTGGTACGCGTTGCGGGACAGGATTTAACCAGACGTTGCAGAATCCTTAACTGGGACGCAGAATTCCGGCCAAGGGCGCAGTGATGCCACAATCGCGGGCGAAAGATGATGCTCGTGGGCAGCTGAACGGGGAATTTTTGCGGGCCTGCCCGCTTTTGGTTTGGGACCGATGCCGATCGAAATGCCGGCTCTCCGGCATGGATCGTAAGAACATCGGCCCGCAAATGGAGGTGGCAAGAGTGAGAGAGCCCTTCAGTTTGGGCGCGCCGGAACGACGGCGCCTTGCGATGCAATTCGGTTATGATATGCGGCCGACATTCTGGCACGGGGTCCGGTCGAACGCGCATCTGGTAATAGCCGCGCTTGGCACGACAGCACTGCTCGGCGTCGCCGCAGTGGCACTGTGGCTGGCCTTGCCGGCCAATGAGCGGCAGGCGGCGGCGAGCCCTGAGCAGATCGTTCCGACCATTCCGGTCAAGACGACGAAGATCATGCCTGCCAAGGTCGCCGCGGCGCCGCGGACGACGGGCAAGGCCGATGCGGTTTCCCCGGCAGTGGCCGCGGCGGCAGCCGAGATACCGGCGCTCGCTCCCAACGATCCCCGCTGGACGGGGCCAAAGACGGCATCGGCCGCCGCCACCGAAGCATCCGACCAGCTGGCAAGCCAGACCGAGCAGGCGGCCGATAAATCGTCTGCTTCGGTGGCATTCGCCGACCCGGCAGCGAAACCCGACGCTGCGGCTTTGTTTGCCAAGGTGGCGGCTCCCGGAAGCTCGACGAAAAACACCGGGCCCGACGGCGCGCAGACCGCCGCCATCCCCACGCCCAACCCGCAATTGCCGGCAGCGCAGTCCGCGAGTGAGGACGACAATGGCAGCACCAAGGCAAAATCCGGAAAAGCCAATACCGCGGGTACCGGACGCATCCTGAGGTCCGTCACAATGCGCACCGGCCCAAAAAAGAATGCGGCCGCCATTCTCACCGTGCCGGCCAAGACCTCGGTGCAAGTGATGAGCTGCAAGCAATGGTGCCAGATCGTCTACAACGGCAAGCGCGGCTGGGTCTACAAGAGCTACGTCAAAACCGGGGCGTAGGGCCGGCAGAGCGATTGCGGGTCGCTCGCCATCAGCCAGTCCTCCGCCGGATGACCGGACCGTTCAAATACAACGCCCGCCGTCGACTTCCAGCGCCACGCCGGTGATAAAAGCCGCCTCGTCCGAAGCGAGCCAAAGCGCGGCATTGGCTATGTCGAGCGGCGTCGAAAGCCGGCCGAGCGGGATCGACGCGCGGAACTTCTCGCGGATCTCGGGTGTGTCGGCGCCCATGAATTTCGCGAGCATGCCGGTCTCGCCGGCAACCGGGCAGAGGCAGTTGACACGGATATTCTTCGGCGCGAGTTCCACCGCCATCGATTTGGTCGCGGTGATCGCCCAGCCCTTCGATGCATTGTACCAGGTGAGGCCAGGCCGCGGCCTGATACCGGCCGTGGAGGCCGTCGTCAGGATGACGCCGCCGCCTTGCCGCTCCATCACCGGCACCACGGCAAGTGCTGCGTGGTAGATCGCCTTCATGTTGACTGAAATGATCAGATCGAAGGTCGCCTCGTCGACATCCAGCATGTCACCGTTGCGATGGGTAAAACCGGCGTTGTTGACCATGATGTCGATGCGGCCGAAGGCGCCCATTGCAGCATTGACCATGTCGTCGAATTCGGACCGCAGCGAGACGTCGGTCTGGGTCCAGATCGCCTTTTCGCCGATCTCGCCGGCAACGCGCTCTGCGCCCTTGGCGTTCAGATCGGCGACAACTACCCGCGCGCCCTCCTCGGCAAAGCGCCTGGCCATGCCCTCGCCAAAGCCTGAGGCAGCGCCGGTGATGATGGCGACCTTGTTTTTGAGGCGCAAGCTTTTCTCACTCATCGTTGAAGACGATCGAAAACGCGTTTGGCCATGGCCATCGAAAGATGTGTGTCCATTGCCGATTTCTCCTTTGGCTTTCGCCTTGATCCCGCTCTATGCTGCACCTGCGAACGCTCCCGGAAGCATCGCTTGCCGACAAGCCTCCGGCTAGCGCCGGTGTCAAGAGCACACGCGGATGTGACGCAATGGCACTGGCAAGTTTAAATCGATTAGATTATATCAGCCGCGTTATCGCGACCGGCGTCAGAGCGGACAGACCATGACCAGCCAGATCATCCCCGTCGATCCTTTCGACTTCATCATTTTCGGCGGCACCGGCGATCTGTCGGAACGCAAGCTTCTGCCGTCGCTGTACCACCGGCAGCGCGACCACCAGTTTTCTGAGCCGACGCGCATCATCGGCACATCACGTTCGAAGATGACCGACGAGGAATTCCAGTCTTTCGCCAGGCAGGCGATTGCCGATCATGTGAAACCGGAAGATATCGACGCCACGGAACTGAAGACGTTCCTCGCGCGGCTCTCCTATATCCCGGCAGATGCAACAACTGGTGCCGGCTTCGACAGGCTGAGGGAGGCGATTGGCAACAGCGAACACATCCGCGCTTTCTATCTGGCAGTGGCACCGGCGCTGTTCGGCGACATCTCGCACAAGCTGAAGGAGCACGGGCTGATCACGCCGAATTCGCGCATCGTGCTGGAAAAGCCGATCGGCCGCGATCTCGTTTCGGCGCGCGCGCTCAACGATCTGGTCGGCGACGACTTCCATGAAAGCCAGATTTTCCGCATCGACCACTATCTCGGCAAGGAGACGGTTCAGAATTTGATGGCGCTGCGCTTTGCCAACGCGCTCTACGAGCCGCTTTGGAATTCCGCCAATGTCGATCATGTGCAGATCACCGTGGCCGAGACAGTCGGCCTGGAAGACCGCGTCACCTATTACGACAAGGCCGGCGCATTGCGCGACATGGTGCAGAACCACATGCTGCAACTGCTCTGCCTCGTCGCCATGGAGGCGCCGTCGTCGATGGACGCCGATGCCGTCCGTGACGAAAAGCTGAAGGTGCTGCGGGCGCTGAAACGCATCAACGGCAACGAAGCGCCGAAGCACACGGTGCGCGGGCAATACCGTGCCGGCGCCTCGGCCGGCGGGCCGGTGAAAGGCTATGTCGAGGAGCTCGGCAAGAACAGCAACACCGAGACCTTCGTTGCGCTGAAGGCCGAAATCGGCAACTGGCGCTGGGCGGGCGTGCCGTTCTATCTCCGGACCGGCAAGCGGCTGGCGACGCGCGTTTCGGAGATCGTCATCGAATTCAAGCCAATCCCGCATTCGATCTTCGGCGAGAGCGCCGGGCCGATTTCCGCCAACCAACTGGTCATCAGGCTGCAGCCCGACGAAGGCGTCAAGCAGTTCATCATGATCAAGGATCCGGGGCCGGGCGGCATGCGGCTGCGCCAGATTCCGCTCGACATGAGTTTTGCGCAATCCTTCGACGGCCGCGCCCCCGATGCCTATGAGCGGCTGATCATGGACGTCATCCGTGGCAACCAGACGCTGTTCATGCGCCGCGACGAGGTCGAGGCGGCGTGGAAATGGATCGACCCGATCCAGGACGCCTGGGAAAGCGGAAGGCAAGAGGCGCAAGGCTACACCGCCGGCACATGGGGCCCCTCGGCCTCGATTGCGCTGATCGAACGCGACGGGCGGACATGGCACGAGAGCAATTAGGCGGCGCCTACAACTGGCACGAATTTGCCGGACGCCAGGAGTTGGCGACAGCGCTTGCCGGCCACGTCGCCGGTTGCCTCTCAAAGGCGATCGCCGAGCGCGGCACGGCACTGCTTGCGGTCTCGGGCGGCACGACGCCGGCGAAATTCTTCGCGGCGCTTTCGACCGTTCCGATCGCCTGGGAAAAGGTGACGATAACATTGGTCGACGAGCGCTTCGTGCCGCCCTCATCGCCGCGCTCCAATGCCGGCCTGGTTGCCGCCAACCTGCTGCAGAACGCGGCCGCCGCCGCGAATTTCGTGCCGCTCTACCACGCCGCGGCAACTATCGAGGGCGCAGCGGTCTCCGACAGTGAGGCGCTGCAAGCGGTGCCCTGGCCACTCGACGTCATTGTGCTCGGCATGGGAACTGATGGCCACACCGCCTCGTTCTTTCCGGATGCCGACAACCTGGCAAGATTGCTCGATCCGTCGTCGCAAAGGATCGTGCTGCCGGTTCACGCGGCAAGCGCCGGCGAGCCACGGCTGACGCTGTCACTGGCGCGGATCATCAATGCCGCCTTCATCGCGCTGCATATCGAGGGCGCGGAAAAACGCACCGCATTCGAGGCCGCGCTTGGAGCTGGAGCACGAAAGCCCATTCGCGCCGTGCTCGATGCCACTCAAAAGCCCGTAGAGGTTTTCTGGGCACCCTGATCTCAACTTGGCTGCAGGTCCCGGCAACAGCCGGAAGTTGCGGGACCTCGCCTGAAAGGACCGACCGCCATGACCGCAAGACGCGACATCGAAGCCATCACCCAGCGCATCCGTGAGCGCTCCAAACCCGGTCGCGAGGCCTATCTCGGCCGCATCGCCGAAGCCTCGAACCGCACCGCCAACCGGGCCGTGCTGTCCTGCGGCAACCTGGCTCATGGCTTTGCCGTGTGCAGTCCATCCGAAAAGGTGGCGCTTGGCGGCGACCGGGTGCCGAATCTCGGCATTATCACCTCCTATAACGACATGCTGTCGGCGCATCAGCCTTTCGAGACGTTTCCGGCGCTGATCAAGGACGCGGCGCGCGAGGCCGGCGGCATCGCCCAGGTGGCCGGCGGCGTGCCGGCGATGTGCGACGGCGTCACCCAGGGCCAACCCGGAATGGAGCTGTCGCTGTTTTCGCGCGACGTGATCGCCATGGCCGCGGCGATCGGCCTGTCCCACAACATGTTCGACGCCGCCGTCTATCTCGGCGTCTGCGACAAGATCGTGCCGGGGCTAGTGATCGCGGCGCTGACCTTCGGCCACCTGCCGGCCGTGTTCATTCCGGCCGGGCCGATGACGACCGGCATTCCGAACGACGAAAAGGCCAAGATCCGCCAGCTCTATGCCGAGGGCAAGGCAGGGCGCGCCGAACTGCTCGAAGCCGAATCAAAATCCTATCACGGGCCGGGAACCTGCACTTTTTACGGCACGGCCAATTCCAACCAGATGCTGATGGAGATCATGGGCCTGCACACGCCTGGTGCCTCGTTCGTCAATCCGGGCACACCACTGCGCGACGCGCTGACCAGGGAAGCGACCAAGCGGGCACTGGCGATCACCGCGCTCGGCAACGCCTACACGCCGGTCGGGCGGATGATCGACGAGCGCTCGATCGTCAACGGCATCGTCGGCCTGCACGCCACCGGCGGTTCGACCAATCACACCATCCATTTGATCGCCATGGCGGCGGCGGCCGGCATCGCCATTACCTGGCAGGATATTTCCGACATCTCGGAAGCGGTGCCGCTGCTGGCGCGGGTCTATCCGAACGGCCTTGCCGATGTGAACCACTTCCACGCCGCTGGCGGGCTCGGCTTCCTGATCCGCGAACTGCTCGACGCAGGCATCCTGCACGAGGATGTGCAGACAGTGTGGGGCGAAGGGCTGCGCCCCTACGCGGTCGAGGCCAAGCTCGGCGCCGACGGCGGCGTTCTGCGCGAGGCATCGCCGCGCGAGAGCGGCGACGAGAAGGTGCTGGCGCCGTTCAAGAAGGCCTTCCAGCCGAGCGGCGGGCTGAAAGTGCTTTCAGGCAATCTCGGCCACGCCGTCATCAAGACATCCGCGGTCAAGCCGGAGCGGCGCATCATCGAGGCGCCGGCCAAGGTGTTCGACAGCCAGCAAGGGCTGAACGAGGCGTTCAAGGCGGGGTCGCTGACCGGCGACTTCATCGCCGTCATTCGTTTCCAGGGTCCGAAGGCCAACGGCATGCCGGAATTGCACAGGCTGACCACCGTGCTCGGCATCCTGCAGGACCGCGGCCAGCATGTGGCGCTGGTCACCGACGGCCGCATGTCGGGCGCTTCAGGCAAGGTGCCGGCGGCGATCCACGTGACGCCGGAAGCGGCGGAGGACGGGCCGATCGCCAGGATCCATGACGGCGATATCATCAGGCTCGATGCGGAGGCCGGAACGCTCGAAGTACTGGTGCCGGCCGGAGACTTTGCCCTGCGCCGGCCCGCGGACAGCGACCTCATAGGCAATGAATTCGGCTTCGGCCGCGAGCTTTTCGCCGGGTTCCGGCAGTTGGTAGGCCGCGCCGACCATGGCGCCAGCGCCTTCGGTACGGCGTGACTTTTTCGGAGAGCGGCCGATCGCTGCTCTCCCTTAGATCTATTGAACCGTGAGCTCGGCTCGCGCGCCGGCCCTGACAGTTACCGTGCCTTCTTTCGAGCTGTTGTCCGATTTCTCCGAAACCACCGCGTAGTCGCCGGCCGACAGGGTGGCTTCATACTTCTGGTCATAGGCGTAGCCGACCGACTTGCGGGTTCCGTCGATGTTCTTCCTGGCCTCGAATATCTCGATCTTCGAGGCCCCTGGCGCGGTAATCGTCAGCATGCCGGCGTTCATCGCGATCTTCAGATCCTGATGGTCGCCAACCTTGACGCTGAACGGCTGCTCGGCCACCGCAAGGTCGACCGTCGCGACCATTACATAATCGTCGGGCGGCAGATCGAACTTGCTGTCCGGACCGTAGGCATAAGTCACCTCCTGCCTGATTCCGTCGACGTTCTTTTTCGCCTGGAGCACCTTGAAGCCGACGCCCGAACCCTCGGCCTTGTCGCCGCCGGCAGCATAATAGGCGTTGGCGACGATACGCCCGACGCCGACGATGATGTCCTTGTCGATGACCCTGCCGGCGGCAAGCGGGATCGTCTCGGTAACCATGCCCTGGCCGATCGTGACCGTCACCTTCTCGTCACCGGCCGGCAGCACGACTTTCGTGTCGCCGTAATAGGTCGGCGGGGTGTCGACGCCCGGATAGCCGACTACGACAGCCGCGCCGCCGTCAACGTCCGCTCCTTCACTTGGCCTGGGGTGGATGACCAGCGTGCCGGCATTCAGGTTGAAGTGCGGCTTGGCGACCTGGCCAGGCTCGATCTTGATCTTCTGTTCGGCCCTGGCCTCGCCGGCGCGTGCGACGACGATATAGTCGCCCGGCTCCAGATGGCCCTTGTAGGCGCCATATTCGGTGGTGACGGGATCGCCGCGCGCGCCGTCGGAATTCGCCTTGTAGATCTCCCAGGCATTGCCGTCGGTGACGGGATCGCCACCCTCGGCAAGCACGACGGTGGGCACGAAATTGGACTCCGCCGGCTGGTCGGGCGCCGGCTGGAGAACAGGCTGCGGGGCGGGAGCCGGTTCAGGGGCGGGTGGCGGAGGCGCGACGGTCTCGACGAGGGCGTCCTGCAATGCCTTTTCATCCGACGCTTCGAGATATTTGCCGCCGGTGTTGTCGGCGAGGCAAGCGACCTGCTTGCCTTCGGCAGCCGTCAAGCCGAAGCCGACGACATTGACGGTGAAGTCGATGCCGGCAGCCTCCAGTTCCTTGCCGAGCGCACAGGGGTCGCCGTTGCATGTCTCGATGCCATCGGTGATGAGCACGACCGTCGCCTTGTCCTCGGTGTATTTCAACACCTCCGCCGCTTGCTTGACCGCGGCGGTCAGCGGCGTCTTGCCCTGAAATTTCAGACTGTCGGCCGCGGCTGAGATCGCACTTGCCGAGCCTGCCTGCGGCGGCACGATGAGTTCGATGTCGTCGCAACTGGCCTTCTCGCGATGGCCATAGGCCATGAGGCCGATTTCCTCGTCGGCCGGGACCGATTGCAGCACGTTCCGCAGCGATTGACGGGCGATTTCGAGCTTGGGCTTGCCGTCGATCTGCGCCCACATCGAGCCGGAGGCATCGAGAATGACGATGACGCGATCGGCGGCGAAGCCGAACCCCGTCATCCACAGCAGCAGGGCCGCCACAGCGGCGCTCCGCACAAATCCGGCCATCAATATCTCCCCCTCGGTCGCCGCCGCTCGGCGCCGCTCGGCGCCGGAAAGCTATTTGACGCTGCGTCGCGACACAAGCCCGGGCGGAGCATGAAGCTGCGCCGCCTCTGTGCAAAACCCTCAATAGGTCGTGCGGCGTTCCTCGGAAGGCGGCCGGCCGAATTGCAGCCGGTAGCTCTGGGCAAAATAGGAATGCGAGGTGAAGCCGGTGGCGATTGCCACGTCGAGGATCGGCATGTTGGTCTGGCGCAGCAATTCGCGCGCGCGCTCGAGTCTGAGCCGCATATAGTAGCGCCCGGGCGTCACGCTGAGATGGCGCAGGAACAGGCGCTCGACCTGGCGCACTGACAGGCCCGCCGACTTGGCGAGCTGCACCGCCGACAGCGGCTCGTCGAGATGGTCGGCCATCAGCTCGACGATGCGGCGCAGCTTCTCCGACTTGCCGGTCAGGTCGCGCTCCGGGCCGACGCGCTGGCGGTCGCCGGCCGAGCGGATGCGCTCATGCTGGAACTGGTTGGCGACGCCATTGGCGAGGCTCGAGCCGAAATCGCCGCGCACGATCTCCAGCATCAGGTCGATCGAGGTGGTGCCGCCGGCGCAGGTGTAGCGCTTGCGGTCGATCTCAAAGACGTTGCCGGTGCAGTTGATCTCCGGAAAGCGTTCGAGGAAACCGGCGCGGTTTTCCCAATGGATGGTGCAGCGATAGCCATCGAGCTGCCCTGCCTCGGCAAGCAGATAGGAGCCGACCGAAAGCGCGCCGAGCGCATTGCCGCGCCGGCCCCAGCTGCGCAGCGCCGCCAGCACCTTGCTCTTGCCGGGAAATTCCGTCGTCAGCCCGACCGAGACAAAAAGGATATCGACCGGCGGCAGATCGGCGACGGCATAGTCGATCTTGAGCGGCAGGCCGTTGGAGGCCATGACGGCGTCGCCGTCGGCCGACACCGTCGTCCAGCCATAGAAATCGCGGCCGAGCAGCCGGTTCGCCGACCGGAACGTGTCGATTGCCGCGGCCAGCGAGAACATGGAGAACTTGTCGACCAGCAGAAACCCGAACTGCCGGCCGCCCTGAACGGGATCATTGGTGACCGGCCGCTCTAAGGGAACAGTGAGGTTCGGCAAGGACGCTGCTCTCTGGTCAGAAGGAAGGCCGTTTCAACCCGGCTGCGAGGTAGGCGGAAGCTAACGTGTTGGCCATCAGCATGGCAATGGTCATCGGCCCCACGCCGCCAGGCACCGGCGTGATGGCGCCGGCCGCCTTCGCTGCTTCGGCAAAGGCGACATCGCCGACGAGGCGGGTCTTGCCTTCGCCCTTTTCAGATGCGGCGATGCGGTTGATGCCGACATCGATGACGGTGGCGCCAGGCTTGACCCAGTCGCCGCGGACCATTTCAGGCCGCCCGACGGCTGCGACCAGAATATCGGCGGTGCTGGCAAGCGCCGCCAGGTCCCTGGTGCGGCTGTGTGCGATGGTCACGGTGCAGTTGGCGGCAAGCAGAAGATTGGCCATCGGTTTGCCGACGATGTTCGAACGCCCGACGACGACCGCATTGAGACCGGACAGGTCCTTGCCACGCACCCGTTCGATCAGCAGCATCGAGCCGGCCGGCGTGCAAGGCACGAAGGCGGTCTCGAGTTCGCCTGTGCCGAGCTTGCCGACATTGATGAAGTGGAAGCCGTCGACATCCTTCTCCGGCGCGATGGTCTGGATGATCTTGCCGGAATCGATATGGCCGGGAAGCGGAAGCTGCACCAGGATGCCGTTGATGGCCGGATCGGCGTTGAGCTGGCCGATGATCTTCAACAGGTCCGGCTCGGAGGTTTCGGCCGGCAGCGTGTGCTGAACCGAATGGAAGCCGCATTCCTTGGCGGTGCGGGATTTGGAGGCGACATAGACCTGGCTCGCCGGATCCTCGCCGACGATGACCACCGCGAGACCGGGCTGCCGTCCGCCCTTTTCCGCCAGTTCGGCGGTGAGGGCCTTGACCCGCCGCACCACGTCTTCGGCGACGCTTTTTCCGTCAATCAACTCAGCCATGAACCACCCTCGACGCCTATTGTCTAAGCCTGCCGCGTTAAAGCATCCATGCGGCGTGCCCCAGATATGTTTTATGCATGTCGTTGCCCAGAACCACGCGCTGGCGGGCGGACATGCAGCGCGGCATTTTCACGAAAATCGAGCCGGGCAATCCCGTCAATGCGCCGTCCCATGCCGTTAACTCGAAACCGGCATGTTTTATTCGACGCTTAGAAATAGCGGCGGCGCGTGCGGTTTTCGGTGAGCTCGCGAACCGCCTCCCGGAATTCGCGCAGGCTGGCGCAGATTTCCTCGATCTGGCTTTGCTGATCGGCGGCGTCCGAGGCCTGATTTGCCGCCTTCGACCAGGCCTGAGCATGGGCCGAATGCGGCGGCGTGGGTTGCTGCGGGTAAGGTGCCTGTCCGGCATAGAGCGGCTGCGGGTAGAAGGCAGGCGGCATCGCTGCGCTGGAATTTGTGGCGGCGGAAGTCTCGCCGGACGCCATCTCCTCCGGCGCTCTGCCGGGAATGAGCCTGCTCAGCGCCGACAACACTACGCCGATCGGACCCGTACGCGCGGCCCGGTACGCTTTGTCCTCGGCGGAACCGGCATCGGGGCCGCCAAGGGAGCCAGCGGGGTCGAAAACTACATCGTCAGCTGCAGCCTCTTCCATCAGCATGGTGCCGGCCTTTGGCTCATCAGGATGGGGTTGGCTTATGCCGGCGGCTGCCAACAGGATCGGACTGGCACGCGCTTCGCGGCGCGAGCGGGCGAGACGATGGCGTGTGGCGGCATCCTCGCGCCATGACGGGCCTGCACGGTCCTCTAGCGAAACCAGCGATGCTTCGTCTTCGTCGCGCACTGCCTCGACGAGCGACAGCAAAGACCGCTCGTTCCTCCAGTGTTCACGATTATCCCTGTAAGCCATGGTTCCTGGAGCTTTCCCCTAGGGCCGGGACGTAGCGACCGCCACTGGTTAAGCGATGCTAAACAGGCACAGGAAATAAAAGGTTAATTTGGTCGGCCCGCCCCTGCGCGACTACATGTGCATCCCAATCGCAGGTCCGGTTTCCGCCTGATCACAGTCCCAACAGGGGCTTCCCCGCCCTGCCGCGAACGTCTATGGGGAAGCCATCTCTATGGGAGGCTTTCGATGACGATCAGGCTTGTTCTCGCTGGCTGCGGCAATATGGGCTACGCCATGCTCTCGGGCTGGCTGAAAGCCGGCAAGCTCGCTCCGGCTGCGGTGTTCGTGGTCGAGCCCAACGCCGAGTTGCGCAAGCGTGCCGAAGCACTGGGCTGCTCTGCTGCTGCGGATGCCGGCGCCATCCCGGCGGACGCCGTACCGGCCCTCGTCGTCATTGCGGTCAAGCCGCAGGTGATCCGCGACGTGACGGCTGGCTACATCCGCTTCAACGATGGCCGAACCACTTTCCTCAGCATCGCCGCCGGGACGCCGGTCGCCGCGTTCGAAGATATTCTCGGCGACCGCGCGCCAATCGTGCGCTGCATGCCCAACACGCCGGCGGCAATCGGCAAGGGCATGATGGCGGTGTTTTCCAACAGGCTGGTTTCCGACGACACCAAACGTTTCGTCGCCGACCTGCTTTCCGCGAGCGGGCAAGTGGCCGATATCGACGACGAGGACCTGATGGATGCGGTGACGGCAGTCTCCGGGTCGGGGCCGGCGTATATCTTCCATTTCATCGAAGCGCTGACGGTGGCGGCCGAGAAGGCCGGCCTGCCGACCGGGACTGCCAAGCTCTTGGCAATGCAGACGGTCTACGGCGCCGCATCGCTGGCCGCCGAAAGCGGCGAGGAGCCTGGCTTGCTCAGGCAGCAGGTGACCAGCCCCAACGGCACGACGGCTGCCGCCCTTGCGGTGCTGATGGGCGGCGACCGGCTGACGCAACTGCTCACCGAAGCGGTGGAAGCGGCGCGGCTGCGGTCGATAGAGCTGGGGAAGTAGGGCTTTTGGGGGAAGCCGGTCGGCGGCGATGGTCTGCCGTGCGTTTCAGCGGCAATAGCCGCCTTTAGAAAAGCCGCTACGCAGCGCTCCTTCGCCCCCCTCTGTCCGCTCACGAACTGCTATGTTGGAGATTGGCGAAAGCCGGCGTGACGTCCGATCTCCCCCCATGTGAGGGAGATGTCCGGCAGGACAGAGAGGGGCGCTGTCCCGCCGACGTCAAAATCGCGGTAGCCTAGAATGTCGACAAATATCAGCGATCCCCCCACAAGTGGTCGATCTCGTCCTTGTTCACGGGCCGTTCGTCTTTGCCCGCCTTGGCTCTGAGATCATCGGCAATGGCCGCGAGCCGCTCTGCCAGAGAAAGGCGTCCACTTTCCCGCTTCAACTCTGGTTCCCGCACCTCAGCCATCACCCAGATTCCCATACAGCATCTCGTCCTGCAGCCTGCGCAAGGCGAACAGCCTGGTCGTCGGGTCGGGCGCGGCATTGTCGGCGGTGAGCAATTCGCCTTTCCGCACCGGTTTCAGCACCTTGCCGCCTTCGAGCAGACCGACCGGCACGGCGTGGTGGGCGCGGGCCTCCTCGACCGTCATGGTCCAGGAGCGGTAGCAGGTCTCGCCGATCGCATCGAACGTCTCGCCCGCCGCCAGATCGCGTTTGGCCACGGCGCAGACCTCGGCCACCGGCCGCGGCAGCGGCACCATGTCGGGCTTGCCGTAGAGCGCGATACGGGCGGCGGTCAGCGGCACTTCCAGTGAGGTCAGATGGTAGGGCCTGAAGAAGCTGTAATAGGGGCCGTGGCCAATATGCAGATCATCCATGCGCTCGATGATGCGCGGATGCGTCGCCTCGACGATGACAAAGACGCCGGGCGCCACGCCCTTGCCGACGGTATAGTCGACGACGCCCTTTTTCGACAGGATGCCGCCATGCTCGCGCGGGATCAGCACCTTGACCAGTTCGTCGCGATCGGCCTTGGGGCCGTGCATGCCGGGAACGTCGGGCACCAGCCCGGTGGCGTTGGCGATGGCACACATCTCGACCATGGTTTTCGAGCCGTCGACGAACTCGACCAGCATGCGCGGGTTCATGTTGCGGCGCAGCGCTTCCTCGCGGTAGTCGTCCGGAACGGCGTCGTGGTTGAGCGGGTTGTTCTTGCCCTTCCCGGCGGAGACGATGGTGTAGCCGAGCGCCGAGGCGAACTCGATCAGCTCCATGCAGCTCGACGGCTCGTCGCCGGCGCCGACCGAATAGACGACGCCGAGCCGGTCGGCCTGCTGCTTTAGATAGCAGCCGATGGTAACGTCGGCCTCGACATTCATCATCACCAGGTGCTTGCCATGCTGCATCGCCATCAGGTCGAAATCGGCGGCGACGCCGGGCTTGCCGGTGGCATCGATGACGACATCGATAAGCGGATTGGTGACCAGCATCTCGTTCGAGGTGACGGCGATCTTGCCGCTTTCGATCGCCTGGCTGACCTTCGAAGCGCTGTCCGCTTCGGCTGCCATCGCCTCGTCGCCATAAGCAATGCGGATAGCGTCACGTGCCGTATGCGGGCGGCGGGTCGAGATCGCGCAAATCGAAATGCCCGGCATCAGCATGCCTTGCGTCACCAGGTCGGTGCCCATCTCGCCCGAACCGATGACGCCGATGCGCACCGGGCGGCCCTCCGCGGCGCGCTTGGCAAGATCGCGGGCAAGCCCGGTCAATGCGACATTGGTCATACTGGAAACGTCCACTGCTTTTTGATTTGAAGCGGGAATAGCAGGGAACGGCAACCCATTGCCAATCGAAACCGGCCGCGGCGATCTTTTCTTGCGCATGACCCCGGAAACCAGAATTGTTCCTATGAAGATATGCACCCGGCCGAAGGACTAACGAGGGTCCTGTGGCGCCAAAGGCCCGCGTTGAAGCGGCGGAACGGACCGTTAAGCCCGGATGGATCGCAGCCAAGAAATGTACGGAAATTCTTAGTCATTCTTTTATGCAATCCTGCTTTAATAGGGAAATGGACTGGCGTGCCGGCATTTTTAGGTGTTTTTTCCGCGCTATGCGACCGATCGGCGAGAGCGGCAACGTTGCTACTATTTTTGCTCTGTCTTTGCCGATTGTCGTCGGCGGTGCGGGCCTCGGTATCGAGACTTCCTATTGGTATTACAGCAGCCTGAAGCTACAAGCGGTGGCGGATGCGGCGGCCTATGCTGGCGCTTTGGAAAAGGTTTCGGGATCCGACACGCCAAAGATCGTCTCCGCAGCGACAGCGTCAGCGACCACGAACGGCTGGGGACCGTCAGCAGGTACAATAGAGGTCTTCTCGCCTCCGTCAGCCGGTCCAAATGTCGGAAAAAAGGCGGTTGAGGTAGTCGTTCATCAGAACCTCGATCGGTTCTTTACGTCGATATTCACGCAAAACGCAGTTGGCGCACAAGCAAGGGCGGTGGCTCTTATTACGGATGCTTCAAAAGCCTGCATCTTGACGGTCGATCCTTCCGCTTCGAAAGCGGCGCTCTTTTCCGGCAGTTCGACCACAAAACTGACAGGCTGCTCCGTCATGTCGAATTCGATAGCTCCGGACGCCATCAAACTTCAGGGATCGGCAAGCCTTGATGTCGATTGCCTGATATCGGCAGGCGGTGTTTCGTTGAGCAACGTCGTGAAGACTGTTTGCGCCAGCCTGATAACCCAGGCGCTGCCCGCTGCTGATCCTTTTGCCGACCTGCCGACGCCGCCGGCCACGAACCCTTGTCAAAACGGCAATCAGTCAACCTTGCAACCTGGAACATACTGCAAGGGGCTCAGCTTGAGCGGCAATGTAACCCTCTCGCCCGGGATATACGTCATTGAGGGAGGCGATTTCAAAGCGAGCTCGAATGCAAATATTTCCGGCGAGGGTGTCGTCATTTATCTGGCCGGTACCTCCGGCGTTAGCATGAACGGCACGGCGACCGTCAAGCTCAGCGCACCGACGTCGGGCACCTATTCAGGTGTGCTGTTCTATGGCGACAGAGCCAACCTGGCGGGATCCAACACGTTTAATGGCACGGCGGATTCGCTTTTGACCGGCGCTCTGTATTTTCCAACACAGGGCGTCAATTATCTCGGCAATTTCTCGGGCAAAGGTGGTTGCACACAGGTCGTCGCCAGTACCGTGCAATGGTCCGGCAACGCAAACATCATTCAGGATTGCACGAGCCTTGGTATGCGAGACATTCCGGCCACGCAAACCGTTCAGCTTGTCGAGTAGTTTTCGTGGATCGGCTACAAGTCCGGATGCTCCGGAGTGATTCGGGTGTTGCCGCGGTAGAGTTTGCGCTGGTTCTGCCCATCCTTTGCCTGGTACTTCTTGGCGTCATCGACGGCTGGTCTTTTGTCTCGAGCGCATTGTCGATGCGTGCAGGCGTCAAAACCGCGGCGAACCTCGTGATGCAAGGAGCAGTCGAGGATACGACTATCCAAGCTGTCGCTCTTTCGAGCTGGGAAAACCATCCTGATGGCGCGCAGGTGGCAGTGAGCCGGAAATACATGTGCGGGAACATCGTGGCCGATCCATCGATCCTGTGCGACACTTTGAAAGCCCCCTCGGTCTTCCTCGTAATACAGGCGACAGCCACCTGGTCACCGCCCTTCAGTTTTGGCGCGTTTTCCTTCTCGCGCGAACTCAGTCATCAACAGGTGATTCGTGTCCGCTAAGTCGAGAGCTTTCACGGGGGATGCATCAGGCGGAGCTGCATTAGAGTTCGCGCTGATCGCGCCTTTTCTGATAATGCTTTTGATCGGCATCTTTGCATTCGGCTGGGCTCTGAATGCTATGTCGAGTGTTCGGTACACGCTGGAAACGTCGTCACGTGCGCTGCAAATGAAGAACTCGCTGACGCAGGCCCAGATCCAAGCCATTGCCACGGAAAAATTACTGGATTTGGGATTGAAAGACGTCGACGTAACAATAGCAATCGACGCCCCCAGCGGCGGCTTTCGCATGGCACATCTGACCGCCCAATATGCGTTCGTGATCGAGTTCCCGTATTTCAACCGATATCCGATAAATTATCAGACAACTGTCACAGTTCCCCTGATTGCATCGTGAGCACGTCCCCGGCCAGTCGAGCGGCACCTTTCGCAGGATGTTCGCTGCACGCCGCCTTTATAGGCGATCGCCTTGTACAGCGTACCGTTGCCGGCTTTGTTCCGGCCGAGCGCCCACCCCTCGCCCAATGCTGCGCCGCCGCTACTTGTGTGTTTGACAGGCATGCGAGGCCCACATGTGGAATTTGGCAGCAGAGGGCTGGAGGCTCCTCAAGCAGAGCGTCCTCGGCTTCATCGACGACAATGCGCTGAGCCATGGGGCGGCGATAGCGTTTTATGCCACAACGTCGCTCGCGCCGATCCTGCTCATCGTCGTCGCTATCGCCGGCATGGCCTTCGGGCACGAGGCGGCGCAACTCGCCCTTTCGGCACAGATCGCCGGCCTGATGGGGCCGCAAAGTGCCGAGTTGCTGCAGGCGACGATCGAAAACGCTTCGCAGAAGGAAGCGGGAACCCTTGCCAGCATTCTGGGGCTGGTCACGCTGTTCATTGCCGCATCCGGCGTGTTCGGCGAAATGCAGCTGGCGCTGAACGAAATCTGGAAAGTCAAACCGAGCGGGGCAACGATTTCACGGCTCGTTCGGGCGCGCATTGCAAGCCTGGGCCTGGTCGCCGCCCTCGGTTTCCTGCTGTTGGTGTCGCTGGTCGTAAGCGCTGCAATTTCGGCGCTCGGAGAGGTCATCAACGCCTACCTGCCGTTCGGCACCATCATCCTGAGCGCCATCAACGGGATCGTCTCGTTTGCCCTGATCACGCTGCTGTTTGCGGCAATCTACAAGGTGCTGCCGGACCGCAGCCTGCAATGGCGCGATGTCGGCCTCGGCGCCGTGGTCACTGGGTTCCTGTTCACCATCGGCAAGTCGCTGATTGGCTGGTATATCGGAACCAGCGCTTTCGCATCGTCGTACGGCGCGGCGGGCGCCCTGCTCGTCGTGCTGTTATGGGTCTATTATTCGGCCGAGATATTTCTGCTGGGCGCCGAATTCACGCGAGCCTATTCGGTTCGACACGGCAGCCGGTCCGATTTGAAGAACAAGGTGGAATTGCATGACAAATGAGTTCACGCCGAAATTCGACCTCGCCGGCAAGGTGGCGCTGGTCACCGGCGCCTCGCGCGGCATCGGAGGCACCGGCAGGCGAACTGCACCGGCCAAGCTGGTGTCCAGCTTTCTCATTCATCGCCGGCGAGCCAAAGGACCATGTTCACCATCAGTTTTCCGTAGAACGGCCATTCACGGCGGGCTTTTTGCGCCGGCACCGGAACTTTTAGCGGTCGCTAATCTTCATTCGTCACCGACATTGAAATGCCGATCGGTCCGCGCTCCGCTTCAGTGCGGGCCCGGGAAGCAAAGGAGGAACATATGAACTGGGATCAAATCAAGGGAAAATGGACGCAGTTCAAAGGTAAGGCGAAAGAGCAGTGGGGTGATCTCACCGACGATGATCTTGATCGCATCGAGGGCAACCGAGACCAGCTATTGGGACGTATCCAGGAGCGATATGGCATCGCCAAGGAAGAGGCAGAGCGCCAGGTAGATGACTGGTCCAGAAGCATCAGCTAAGCCCTGAACGCAGCGCCTCCTGCTACCCCACTACCGGGTGAAACTGTGGGTCGCCCGCCGTGCCGCTGGTGCGGCGGGCGCTTTCGACCAGCGAGGCCCGCGAGGAACCTTTAGCCGCATCTAATGTTCTACTTGCGTGGCGGGCGCCCAGCCCGGAGGCAAGGAGCGTAATCATGAACAACATTATCTGGCTGGTCGGCGCCATCGTGATCGTAATCGCCATTTTGAGCTTTTTGGGTCTGCGATAGCGCCTTAGCCCTCTCCTCGACCTCTTCGATTCGGCAACGGCTCCCCTCTCGGCGTGGCCTCACTGCCCGTTGCGCTCAAGCAGGTCAGACTTAGGTCCCAAGCAAAATACTCCAGGATTGGACCGAAGCCCCGGCTGAGGAACGTAGCCCGCCGGCTCACGTTGTGGTGAGCTTTGGCGCGACGAAGATGCGTCCGGGCGGAAGAGTTCAAAGCCAGGGAGGAGAGGCCCGACGCTCCGAACGAGCGTCGGGCCTGGGCGTAAATGCAAACCATCAGCAGACTGTTCAATTCCCATGCCCAGGCAGCACGTGCCGTTGCCAGGCTTCAGGCCGCCGGGATTCGTCGCCGGCAAATCAGCGTCGTCGGATCTTACAACGATAACGATGAACCGATCAGCGTTGCTGGATACTACGACGATGAGATGAGCGCTCTCTGGCGGGGTGCGGTTGCTGGTGCCGCACTTGGCGCGACGGCTGGTCTGTTGGCGGGTTTTAGCGCTTTTGGAGCTCAAGGCGTTGATCCTGCGGGAATGACCGGCATGGCCCTGGTCGGTGCGGCGTGGGGCGGCTTTGCCGGCGTGCTCCTCGGAACTTTCGCCAATTTTGCCCAGAAGCCGCGCAAGCCGAAGATCGCAGAGGGTGTCGTACTGGTGATGGCCCGCGTCGATGAAAAGCAGGCCGGCGCCACGCATACGGTGCTCCGGAGTTCCGCGGAGATGCCTGCCGGGCCGATGAAGAGGAGCGCTTTGCCAAATTCAAGCCGGCTCCGCGTCCGATCTGGTGCCCGATGAAGTTTGTTTCGCGAAACGGGAATTCAAACCGGGGGCGCCCGACGAAAGCTTGGCAAACCAACACGTTGGAAGCATGCGGGCTGCTTGCCGTCGTGCTGTCCTTTATTCTTACCGTTCTGTTGGCTGGTCTCATCCTTGGCTGAACCCATACCCTTGCCACCGGCGACACGATGCCCGGCAACTGGCGAAGGTGTGGCCAGTTCGAAGGATTAAACCATTCGTGCTAAGCGTTAATAGCTTGTAGCCATGGGAGAGGACGCCAACGTGGACAAACGGGCTGAAGGAGACGCGGAGAAATTCGCTCGAGGCGAGTTCGAGCTCAAAGCCGAACGATATGGCGTGAACGCCTTTCTTCTCGTTGTCGAACTTGTAAATCTGCTGGAAAAGCGCGGAACGATCAGCAGCGACGACGTCGCGAAAATAGCCGAGGCCGCAGCACTTGCCGTTGCCGCATCCAGTCAACCTGACATGAACAGCATCAATCTGTTGCAGGCCATCGCTGCCGCACGCCGGCCCAAATAGGCTTATATCAAATCCGCCAGCAATCGGCGCGAACCGATAAACGCTATGTTGAACTGATCTCGGTCGAGCGTACGGAGCCCTTTAATGTGCAATGACTACGAGCAGCACATCGCCTGGGCCGAATACTGCCGGATGATGGAATCGCTGGCGCTCAATATCCCCAGCCATCAAACCGAACCGGATCTGCCGCAGGCGGATGACATCCACATCAACGACCCCGCGCCTGTAATGCGCGCGGCCGGCGACACAATCGAACTGGCGTCGATGACGTTCGGCTTTCCTCCGGCCGGACCAAAAGGCGGACCTGTATTCAACTTTCGCTCCGAGGGCCGACAGTTCGGCAACAGCAAGCGCTGCCTCGTTCCGGCCTCGGCATTCTTCGAATTCACGGGAACGAAGTATCCAAAAACCAAGCACAGATTCACGCTGGATGGCCATTCGTTCATGGCGATTGCCGGGCTGTGGCGCGAGGGTGTCGGCAACAAGCCGCCGACGTTCACGATGCTGACGACCGAGCCAGGGCCGGATGTCGCGCCATATCACAACCGGCAAGTGGTTGTGCTCCCGCCATCGAACTGGGCGGCCTGGATCCATCTGACGAAGTCCGAGGCTGAACTCTTGCGACCGCTGCCGGAGGGGTCGCTCAGTGTGGAAACAGCTCGGGCAGGTTCGGAGTAGGAACCATCGGATAATTGCCCGCTGAGCTGCGGCCGCGCCGCATAGTCACGGCGACGCGCGCCATGCTCAGATCGAATGCCCGCACGATATAAGCGCTTCAGCCCCGCTTGACGTAGCCGGCGGTGACCTCGTCTTTGTGGGCGGCGAAAGCTTCCAAGACTTCGGTTTTCTCAGGCTTCGGAATTTTGAAATGATCCAAGGTCCGCCCGAGTTCCGCTGCGACCTCATCGAATTCTGCGGGGGAAATCCGCAGGTCGCGATGCGCCTCCTCGAGGCCGAGCGGCGTCGTGCCGGGCTTGGTGGCGACGAACTTGAAGGGCCCGCCAGAAACGTCGCAGACCCACAGCGTGCGCATGAACTTGAGGCCGGGCAACCTTTCAAGGTTCTTGGTGTGCCATTTGCGCAATTGTGGGTTCTTCGACTTCTTGCCGACGATCGGGTTCTTCACTACGGCGTCGCTGAAATGATCGATCACCGCCGCGATGGCGAACACACCCCCCAGCCGCTCGTATAGAGTTTTCTCAGATGTGGTTTTCTTGGCCTGGGCGAGCGCGTTGTCGGCAGGCAACACCGCCGTCGATGCGGCGGCCAGCGCCAGCCCGGCGACAACACTTCGTCTTGTCAAAGAGGTCGAAATTTTCATCCCTGGTTCCCTTCGAGGTTAGGCCAGAGCAAGCCCCAGCCTGTCTGGCGGGCTTCATGAAGTGACATTCGGACACTTTGCCGTATTTTAGCATCGTCTAAGGAACTAACGAGCCCTTCGCCCGAATTATTCCGATGGACGGCATTGTCATGGTCGACATGCGTCAAAAGGGCGAAAGGGCGAAGGCCGCGCGGGTGAGGAAGACTTAAGCAGGTGTCGCTGCACGCGGCAGAGGTCGTGAGGCCACTTCGGCCGCATCGGCGGCCCGATCGATGTTGCGGGCACCGTAGTGTTCCTGGCCTCGTTGGCGGCGGTCGCCTGCGGCCAATAGCCTGTGCTTTTCGAAGATCGCTAGCTTCTGCGGATAGGTGATCCGCACCTTTGCGTTGCACCCGTCGCATTTGAAGTGCGCGATCGTTCTTAGTGCAGAGCCCTTTCTTACCGCCGGATGCGAGCAATCCGGACATTCGAATGTGAGCGCGACATCCGATAGGTCTTCGGCTAAGCCCATTTTCATCCCCTTCACAAGCTCGGTGGCTACACTCTGGCGATTCTCAATGAGCAATTCAGATGCCAAACGGCTGTGCCAAAGCGGGACTAGACCAATTCGCCTCGGAACGCCGCCAAGCTAGTGCGCCCTCTCTGTGCCTTTTGAGCGACGAAGAGACCTAACTTCCTCCAGCAGTTCGCGCTCATTGGTAGTCAAGTTTCGGAAGATTGCGACAATCATCACCGCCAAGGCTTCGGCATCCAGGCTTAGAGGGTCAATGTGTTCATCTGTGCAAACCTGATCAAACACGCGTTCACAAATAGCCAAATCGTGAGGGCTGAGGCGAGTGCGATTGAAACGCTGGCGCGACATTTGCGAGCCTTCGAGGCCCGCTGCCGTGCACAAAAATGCGCGCCCTAACAAGAAACGCGAGTCGTTGAGTGATTGTTCCCGACTGCAGCTTTGTTAAGCCGCCTGCAGCAGGGGCAGACCAGAATGCCTCCCCCGCGCGCATCATGGCGCATGCATCGATCGCTTCAGTGTGGTTCGAATGATGCTGGAGTCTGCCCGGGGTACTAGCGACCAGTTGGCGCTGACAGGTGCATGCTGAATTTGCTGGTGCTGCGAGAGAGGATTGAACTCTCGACCTCTCCCTTACCAAGGGAGTGCTCTACCACTGAGCTACCGCAGCCGCCGATGGCGGGGCTTCTGCCATATCGAACCGGCAAGCGCAAGGCCAAGACAAAGACGGGTTGAAAGGCCGCACCGGGCGATCGTTGCGGACATGGCCGTGCCACAATGTTGGCTATCCCTTGATCCGCACCGGCGGGTCGCCGGCCAGGGACGGAACGATGAACGACAAGATAGTTTCTCCGAACAAGGATGGGCCACCGAAGAAGGATGGTTCAGCGAAAAAGGCCGGAACGGGCCGCAAGGACCGGCTGGCTGAGCAGCTGCGCGCCAATCTGCAGAAGCGCAAGGCGCAATCGCGGTCGCGACGGACCGGCGACGCCGACAAGCGGCCGGACGGGCTGCAGGCGGTGATGAAAGAAGATTAACGCGAATCGGCTATGCTGGTCGCCGGTACTTTTGGCCAAGTCAGCGTGGGCCAAAGTGTGGGGAATAGCCTGTTTCTTGAACCAAGCCGGCCAATGGTCTAGATGGGCGGCAACAGACTCAACCGATTTAAACCGGCCTTTCGGCCGAGGGGACGCTCTTCATGGATCGCATCAGAATTGTCGGCGGCAACAAGCTTGCCGGAAGCATCCCGATCTCGGGCGCGAAAAACGCCGCGCTGCCGCTGATGATCGCCGCGTTGCTGACCGACGACACGCTGACGCTGGAAAACGTGCCGCATCTGGCCGATGTCGAGCAGCTGATCCGCATCCTCGGCAATCACGGCGTCGACTATTCGGTCAATGGCCGCCGCGAAAAGCAGCAGGAAGGCTATTCGCGCACCATCACTTTCTCCGCCCGTAACATTGTCGACACGACGGCGCCTTACGAGCTGGTGTCGAAGATGCGGGCGTCGTTCTGGGTGATCGGGCCGCTGCTGGCCCGCATGGGCGAGGCCAAGGTGTCGCTGCCCGGCGGCTGCGCCATCGGCACGCGCCCGGTCGACCTGTTCCTCGAAGGCCTGCAGGCGCTGGGCGCCGATATCGACGTCGACACCGGCTATGTCATCGCCAAGACCAGGAACGGCCGGCTTGTCGGCAACCGCTATGTGTTCCCGAAAGTCTCGGTCGGCGCCACCCATGTGCTGATGATGGCGGCCTCGCTGGCCAAGGGCGAGACGGTGCTCGAAAACGCCGCGCGCGAGCCCGAGATCGTCAACCTCGCCGAATGCCTCAACGCCATGGGCGCGAAGATCTCCGGCGCCGGTACGGCGACCATCACCATCGACGGCGTCGAGGCGCTGTCGGGCGCCCGCGTCAGGGTGATCCCCGACCGTATCGAGACCGGCACCTATGCGATGGCGGTGGCGATGACCGGCGGCGACGTCGTGCTGGAAGGCGCGCGGCCCGACCTGTTGCAGACGGCGCTGGACATCATTTCGCAGACCGGCGCCGAGATCACGCAGACCAATTCCGGCATTCGCGTCAGGCGCAACGGCGCCGGCATTTCGCCGGTCGACGTGACGACGGCGCCCTTCCCGGCTTTCCCGACCGATCTGCAGGCGCAGTTCATGGGCCTGATGACGATGGCCAAGGGCAAGTCGCGCATCACCGAGACGATCTTCGAAAACCGCTTCATGCACGTCCAGGAACTCGCCCGGCTCGGCGCCCATATCACGCTGTCCGGCCAGACGGCGATCGTCGACGGGGTGGCGAAGCTGAAGGGCGCGCCGGTCATGGCGACCGATCTTCGCGCCTCGGTGTCGCTGGTCATCGCCGGCCTTGCGGCCGAAGGCGAAACCACGGTGAACCGCGTCTACCATCTCGACCGCGGCTTCGAGCGGCTGGAGGAAAAGCTGTCCGGCTGCGGCGCGGAGATCGAGCGCATTTCGGGCTAGAGCCTTTCCGCAAGGCTTGCGGTCCGGTTGCGCGGATCGCCAAGACCGCCTAACAGAAGGCCAAATGTAAACCTTCGCAGGTGCGAATTCCGCATGAATGGCCTCAAGCTTGTCGCGCTCGACGATCAGGATCTGAGCATCATCTCGGCGCATGTCCAGGATGCCGTCATGAAGGTCAGCGATCTCGAATACCTGCCTTCGGTAAAGCGCTTCGTGCTGACCATGAACCGCTTCGTCTGGGAGGCGAAATCCGGCTTCTTGCGCCAGCACAATGAGCGGCGGCAGGCCGTGCTGCATTTCGACCGGGTGCTCGGCGCCAAGACCAGCGGCATTGCCCGCGACAAGCCCGACGAAGTGCAGTCGCTGCTGGCGATCAGCTTTCTCGCGCTCGACAAGCCGGCCGGCATCGTCGAGCTGATCTTTTCGGGCGGCGGCGCGATCATGCTCGATGTCGAATGCATCGAGGCACGGCTTGCCGATGTCGGCGGCGCCTGGGAAGCGACGTCGCGCCCGGTCCACAGGGTTTGAGCCGATGGCCATCATGCTTCGCCAGTCCGACGCCGATTTCGAGCAGCGCTTTGCCGCGTTCCTGCTGACCAAGCGGGAAGTCTCGGCCGATGTCGACGCCGTGGTGCGCGAGATCATCGCCAAGGTGCGCGCCGAGGGCGACGCGGCGCTTATCGGGTACACGCAGAAATTCGGCGGCGGCGACCTGGCCGAGCTCGGCATCGCCGTCTCTAGGGACGACATTGCCAAGGCTTACGATGCAGCCGATCCGCAGACGGTCGAGGCGCTGAATTTCGCGCGCGAGCGCATCCGCGCCCATCACCAGCGGCAGCTGCCGCAGGACGACCGCTACACCGATGCCGCCGGCGTCGAGCTCGGCTCGCGCTGGACGGCGATCGAGGCCGTCGGGCTCTATGTGCCGGGCGGCACGGCGAGCTATCCAAGCTCGGTGCTGATGAATGCCGTGCCGGCTAAGGTCGCCGGCGTCGAGCGCATCGCCATGGTGGTGCCGGCCTCCGGCGGCGAGGTGCCGCCGCTGGTGCTGGTGGCAGCCGACCTTGCCGGCGTTTCCGAAATCTACCGCGTCGGCGGCGCCCAGGCGATCGCCGCCCTTGCCTATGGTACCGCGACGATAAAGCCAGTCGCCAAGATCGTCGGCCCGGGTAATGCCTATGTCGCGGCGGCCAAGCGCCAGGTGTTCGGCACGGTGGGCATCGACATGATCGCCGGGCCGTCGGAAGTGCTGGTCGTGGCCGACGGCAGCAACGATCCGGACTGGATCGCCGCCGACCTGCTCGCCCAGGCCGAACACGACGTGTCGGCGCAGTCGATCCTGATCACCGACGACCGCGCGTTTGGCGCAGCGGTCGAACAGGCGGTCGAACGCCAGTTGCAGCACCTGCCGCGCGGAAAAACGGCGGCGGCGAGCTGGCGCGATTTCGGCGCCGTGATCCTGGTGCCGACGATCGAGGCAGCACTGCCGCTGGTCGACCGCATCGCGGCCGAACATGTCGAGCTTGCAATCGACGACCCCGAGGCTTTCCTGGCGCGGATGCGCAATGCCGGTGCGGTGTTTCTCGGCCGCCACACGCCGGAGGCCATCGGCGACTATGTCGCCGGCTCCAACCACGTGCTGCCGACGGCGCGCTCGGCGCGCTTTTCGTCCGGGCTTTCGGTGCTCGATTTCGTCAAGCGCACCTCGGTCCTGAAGCTCGGGCCGGAGCAGTTGCGGGCACTGGCGCCGGCGGCGATCACGCTGGCCAAGGCGGAAGGTCTCGATGCGCATGGTCGCTCCGTCGGCATCCGGCTGAACATGTAGAAATGTCCGACTACGACCAAACCCGCGCCAGGCTGATCGATGTCGAGCTCGACGAGACGATCGGCCGCTCGACGCCCGATGTCGAGCATGAGCGGGCGGTGGCGATCTTCGACCTGATAGAGGAGAACCGCTTCCAGCCGGTCAATGACGACGGCGCCGGGCCATACCGGCTGAAACTGTCGCTGGCCGAGTCGCGCTTGGTGTTTGCGGTGGCGCGCGAGGACGGCGCAGCCGTGGTCACCCACATCCTGTCGCTGACGCCGCTTAGGCGGATCGTCAAGGACTACTACATGATCTGCGAAAGCTATTACGACGCCATCCGCACCGCGACGCCCAGCCACATCGAGGCGATCGACATGGGCCGGCGCGGCCTGCACAATGAAGGCTCGCAGACGCTGATGGACCGGCTTGCCGGCAAGATCGAGATTGACTTCGACACGGCGCGCCGGCTGTTCACGCTGGTTTGCGTGCTGCACTGGCGAGGCTGAACTGGCCGCCCCGCTGCCCCGCCCGATCCTGCCCCGCTCGATCCTGTTTGTCTGCGGCATGAACGCCGTGCGCTCGCCGATGGCCGAATTGCTGGCGCGCAAGGTGCTTCCGCCCACCACCTTCGTCGCCTCGGCCGGGGTGCGCGGCGGCGAACGCGATCCGTTCGTCGATGCCGTGCTGGCCGAAGAGGGGCTTTCACTGGGCGAGCGGCACCCGAGAACGATGGAAGACCTCGAGGACGATTATTTCGACCTGATCGTGACTCTGGCGCCGGAAGCCCACCACACCGCGCTCGAGCTCACCCGCTCGCTGGCCGTCGAGGTCGAGTATTGGCCGATGCCCGACCCGACCGGCGTCAGCGGCACGCGCGAGCAGATCATGGCCGCCTACCGCGACGTACGCGAGCGGCTGAAGGCGCGGATCGGCCGCCGTTTTCTCGGCAACGGGGCTGAAAACGCCGCGGATTAAGCATGTTCACAAGCGGGCGTTTATCATATAGGTTCCGCGCAACTTTCCGGCCGGGGCGCTGGAAGTACCCATCCAAGCAAAGGTATCGAATGCCGAAGGAAGAAGTCCTCGAGTTTCCGGGTGTCGTGACGGAACTGCTGCCCAACGCGATGTTCAGGGTCAAGCTCGAAAACGAACATGAAATCATCGCCCATACGGCCGGCCGCATGCGCAAGAACCGCATCCGCGTTTTGACCGGCGACAAGGTCCTGGTCGAGATGACGCCCTACGACCTGACCAAGGGCCGCATCACCTACCGCTTCAAGTAAGTTCAAGGACCCGGCCGGGATCGCGATGGGCATTTTGCAGAAGCTCGTGCTTGCCTCGGGTTCGCCGCGCCGGATCGAGCTGCTGCAGCAGGCCGGCATCGAGCCGGACCGCGTGCTGCCGGCCGATGTCGACGAGACGCCGCTGCGCGCCGAACACCCGCGCTCGTTGGCCAAGCGGCTGGCGACGCAGAAGGCCGAGAAAGCGCTGGCGTCGCTGAAAACCGAGACGGACTACCTGCCGAGCTTCGTGCTGGCCGCCGACACGGTAGTTGCGGTGGGGCGACGCATCCTGCCCAAGGCCGAGACGCTCGACGACGCCGCCAACTGCCTGGGGCTTTTGTCCGGCCGTTCGCACCGCGTCTATTCGGGCATCTGCCTGATCACGCCGGGCGGCAAGCAGCGCTTGCGGCTGGTCGAGACCAGAGTGCGGTTCAAGCGGCTGCCGCGCGAGGAGATCGAGGCCTACATCGCGTCGGGAGAATGGCGCGGCAAGGCCGGCGGCTATGGCGTCCAGGGGCTTGCCGGCGCCTTCGTCGTCAAGCTTGTCGGCTCCTACACCAACGTCGTCGGCCTGCCGCTCTACGAGACGGTGGCGCTTTTGAGCGGCGAAGGGTTCAAGGTGCACGCCAACTGGCTGTCGGGTACGCGGCTATGAGCCCGGACGACAAGGTCACGCCGCTGCGGCCCAAGCGGCCCTGCCCCGAATGCGGCAAGCCATCGGCGCGCGAAACCTACCCGTTCTGCTCGAAGCGCTGCAAGGACATCGACCTCAACCGCTGGCTGAAAGGGGTCTACGTCATCCCGGGTCGCGACGAGGACGACAGCGACGACCAGAAATAGAGCCGTCCGCCTGCGGTTTTCCACAAGCTTGGGGCGGCTTGCCCGCCCTGACCGCGCCGGTGAACTGGCCCGCATTGAGGGCCAATCGGTTCTGCCTGAAATCAATGTCCAGCCTGTTCCACCCGGATAGAATCGGATGGAACAGGTTCTGGCGTTTTCTCTGAGCATGATCTTTTCCGAAAACCGGATTCCACTTTTCGGGATCATGCTTTTTGTTTGAGCATGATCTTTTCCGAAAAGCGGATTCCACTTTTCGGGATCATGCTCTAAGCGCTGGACAGGCCGAATTCCCGTGCTATAACCCACGCGCTTTCAAGGGGTGCCGACGGCGCTTTCATGAACCCGGTGTGCAGACTGCCGCCCGCCGGGGCAGGCCCAGATAGCTCAGTTGGTAGAGCAGCGGACTGAAAATCCGCGTGTCGGTGGTTCGAATCCGCCTCTGGGCACCATTTTTTCCCGGCCCATTCCGGACACATAGGTCACGGTTTATACTGGAGACATGGGTGACGATCTCGCGCCGAGCGGATTGTCGACGGCGTGCAAGAATTAGTCTGGACCATGGCGCCAGCGACGCCGGCCAAATGTCGATGAAGAACTCTTCAGCATCTTGGATCCCGCTCTGGCCACCCTACAGACCGAGGGCGCAGCCGTCCTTGCGCGGCTCGGAACCGCCCAGCAGCGTCCCGTTTGCCCAATCGATGCGGATAGCCTGCGCACCGCCGATCGGGTCCGTGGCAGGAATGATCTCGAAACCGCGTCGGCTAAGTTCAGCTGCGGTTTCGCGAGCGAGCCCGTGTTCGGCCTGGACGTTCATCGTGCCGCTGACGGGGGCGACCCGCGGCAGATCGATCGCCTCCTGCAGATCCATCCCGAAGTCGAGCACCTTCGTCAGCAGGTGCGCGTGGCCCATTGCCTGGTAGTAGCCACCCATAACGCCGAAAGGCATTTCTGCCCGGCCGCCTCTCGCAAGCATTCCGGGTATGATGGTATGCAAAGGTCGCTTGTTCGGCGCCACTGCATTAGGGTGCCTGGGGTCAAGCGAAAAGCTTTGCCCGCGATTGTGCAAGACGACACCGGAGCGCGGAGAGACCAGGCCCGAGCCAAAGCTGTCGAAGACCGAGTTGATGAAACTGACCGCATTGCGATCCTTGTCGACAACGGAAATATAGACCGTGTCGCTGTGCAGCGGCATGTCGAACGCCGGCAGGTCCGCGCGGGCACGCTTTAGGTCAATCATGCCGGCCAGACGATCGGCCCAAGCATTCGATAACATGTCGGCCACCGGGACCTCGGACGTATCAGGATCGGCGACGAGCAGGTCACGCGCGGCGTAAGCGAGGCGTGTCGCTTCAATTTCCAGGTGAAGCCGGTCCGCGGATTGCGGGTCGCCGTGGGCTTCGAAGCGCGAGAGGATGTTTAGAATCAGCAAGGCGATCACACCCTGGCCATTCGGCGGACATTCGAACACATCGCAGCCTCGAAACGCCGTGCTGATCGGGGTCACGTACTCGCCTGTTGCCGAGGCGAAATCTTCGAGTGTGTGCAATCCGCCGAGCCCACGAAGATAGGCGACCATGTCTTCGGCCACAGGGCCAGTGTAGAAAGCCTCTCGTCCCTTCTCGGCAATCAGCCGCAGCGTTGCAGCCAACTCAGGCTGGCGGTGCACTTCGCCAACGCGTGGTGCGCGACCGTTTGGCAGGAAAATCCGTTTCGCGGCAACATCGGAGGCCAGAAGTTCTTCCTCCAACGCCCAGTCACGATGGACCCGCGGTGAAATGGCGTAGCCTTCCTCGGCGAAACGTATAGCAGGGGCCAAGATTTGATCGAAGGGCATATGCCCATGATCAGTGTGCAATCTGGTCCAGGCATCGATCGCTCCCGGGATGGTGACGGAGCCAGGAGAATTGCGGGCCACCTCGGCCATGCCACGTTCGAGGAACCAGTCAATTGTGAGAGCGGCGGGTGTCCTGCCCGATCCGTTGTAGGCGATGACCTCGCCGGATCCGTTTCGCGACAGAAGAGCGAAGCAATCGCCTCCAATGCCGGTCGAGGCTGGTTCGACGACACATTGCACTGCGCAGGCTGCGATGGCGGCATCCATGGCGTTGCCGCCTGCTGCCATGATTTCGACCGCCGTCAGGGTCGCCGACGCATGAGAGGTGGCGGCCATGGCCTTGCGTGAAACGACGACCGAGCGCGTTGGTTTCTCAAAATTTCGCATGCTATGCCCTTCTGATCGTGCTCAAGAGGCGGCGTCGCTCATCGTCGAGGGGCGATGCCGCAGATGCCGCGACATCCAGTATTCGAGTGCCGCCAAGGCACGGATGATCGCGAAGTTCAAAGTGAGATAAATGGCGCCCGCGCAGATGAAGACTTCAAAGGCGCGGTAGGTCTGGGAGATCAATCCCTGGGCAATTCCAGTCACCTCCATCAAGGTCACGATGGAGGCCAGAGACGTGCCCTTGATCATCAGGATGATTTCATTGCCGTAACTCGGCAGAGCCTGGCGAAAGGCCAGCGGCAGGATAACATGCCGATAGGTCAAATAGGTGGACAGGCCGACAGACCGGGCCGCCTCGACAATGCCGCGTGGCACCGATTGAATCGCGCCACGGACGATTTCGCTGCCATAGGCGGTGGTGTTGAGTGTCAGCGCGATGATTGCGCACCAGTAGGGTTCGCGGAAAACGGCCCATAATCCAATTGCCGACAGTTGGTGCCGAAACTGACCAAGGCCATAATAGGTCAGAAAAATTTGCACCAGCAGAGGCGTGCCCCTGAACACGGCAACGAAGCCACGGATCGGCAAGACGACGAATGGCGATTCCGATTGCTGGGCAAGCGCCAATGTGACGGCAAAAACGAAGCCGGCAACGATGGAAGTCAGGGCCAATTCCATCGTGAGCGGCAGGCCGGCGAGGAGCTTCGGCAGGATTTCGAGGAAAAAACCGAAATCTATCATGCCGACCGGACGCGCCACGGCGCCTTTCGTTCCAGACGGTAAAAGGCATGGCCGGTGACGGAAGCGATAGCCAGATAGAGCAAGGCTGCAGCAATGTAGAAGATGAATGGTTCACGGGTCGAACCTGCAGCGATCTGTGCCTGGCGCATCAGTTCAACGAGGCCGATTACCGATATCAGCGAGGAGTCCTTCAGAACCAACTGCCACACATTGCCGAGACCTGGCAGCGCGTATCTCAGGAGCTGGGGAAAAATAACCTGTCGCAGCCGCTGCAGCCGGTTGAGACCAAGCGCGCAAGCGGCATCGTGTTGTCCCTGGTCGATGGCGAGGTAAGCCCCTCGATAGACCTCGGCTTGATAGGCGCCCGAGATGATTGCGATAGCCAAGGTTCCGGTGGCAAAGGCCGGAACGCCGACGAATCCGGACCCGCCCAGGCTATGACCAAGCGAGGTCAGGGCGACGCTTCCTCCATAGTAAAGCAGATAAATGGTCAGAAGGTCGGGCACGCCTCTGAAAACCGTGCAATAGCCAAGGGCCAAGAACCTCAATATTTGGGAGTTGTGGAGACGCCCGGCCGCTGCCAGCCCGCCAAATACAGCACCAAGCGCAAAGCCCAGCACAGACAGAAGCACTGTAACCGAGGCCGCCATGAGAAGAGCTGCCCCCCAACCTCCGTGCTGGAAACCAAGCAGCCGGAATGCGTCAACCATTGATACCCCCGGCAGGGCGAACGGCTCAGCTCCGGAACGGGTCAGGAATGGCCGTTCGCCGACAAGCGCCTACTTGACTGGAGTGACGTCGCTCTTGAGCCATTTAAGCGACAGGGTTTTGATCGTGCCATCGGCGATCGCGCCGTCGATGGCCCCGTTGAGCATGTCTTTCAGCTTGGTGTCTTCTTTGCGCATACCGGCGCCGGAGCCAAGACCGAAGAGCCCCCCGACAAATCCTGGTCCTGCAAGCGTGTAGTCGCTGAACTCCGGTTTGCTCAGCGTGGCGGCCAGCGCTGTCTGCTGTGCGAAGAGCGCGTCGATGCGACCCGCGGCAAGATCGAGATCGTGTTGCTCGGTGGTCTTGTATTCGCGAATCTCGGCGACGTCCGAGAAGTATTTTTTCACAAATTCCAGGTTCGCCGTTGCGGCCTGAACTCCAATGATCTTTCCCTTCAGCAATGGCTTGAGCTTGTCGATTGCCGCCTGCGCAGAGGCTTCATTCTCCAGCTTGAACCGCTCGTTGGAAATGCCGAGCTTGCCCAGTTCGCTATCCTTTGCGACCGCGAAACCTGAGGGATCCACCGCATATGGCTGGGTAAAGTCAATGATCTTCAGACGTTTTTCAGTGATGAACATGCTCGCCATGATCACGTCGAACTTGCCGACCGTCAGCGCGGGGATCATGCCGTCCCAGTCCTGTGCGACGATCTTGCACTCGATCTTCATTCGCCCGCACAGATCATTGGCGAGATCGACTTCGAAGCCGTCCAGTTTGCCGTCGGCCGTTGTGAAATTCCAGGGCGCATAGGCTCCTTCGGTGGCAATGGTAATTGCCTTCGGCGTTTCTTGTGCGACGGCGGCCTGGACCAGGCCGAACAGGACCGACGCAATGGCTGCGATGCGGCTAATTTTCATGTCATTCTCCTCTTTTTGCCGGTATGGCAGTTCCCTTTCGTCGTGCCGGATTATCTTCCGGCTTCAACGAGTTAGATGGTATTCTCTAGCGGCGGCCGGGACTTGCGAAGTTGGCCAGAAGGGGCGCCGTCTCGACGATATGATCCCGCATGACGATCTCTGCCTTGCCGGCATCACCTGACCGCAACACCTCAATCAGGATCTCGTGCTCGGCGCGCGCGCTGGCGGGCTTGTCGACATAGTCGAACCAGATGCGCAGGTAGGGCTCGATCACGACGTGCAGGCTGGCAATCTGCCGGACCAGCTTGGGTCTGTTGCTCAATTGGCAAATCTGCAGATGGAAGGCCTGATGGCGCACGACCCAGTCGCTGCTGCCGGTTTGGCTGGCGCGCTCCATCCGGTCGAGCTGGCGTTCCAGTTCTTCAAGCACTTCGAAATCGATATGCGGCATGGCAAGCCTTACCGCCAACCCTTCGAGCACCGAGCGGATTTCAAAAGTTTCGTAGATCTCATCGAGGGTAAGCCCGGCGACGATGCAGCCACGGTTCGGGCGAATGACCACAAGACCTTCCGCGGCCAGCTGGCGGAATGCTTCGCGAACCGGCATGCGGCTCATGCCGATTTCCGTCGCGATCTCTTCCGGGATCAGCCGGTCCCCGGCCCGATAACGCCCCATCCTCAGGGCCCGCTGAATGTGGCGATAAGCCTCCTCCTCGGCGGTCGTGATGCCCAACGGCTCGATTGCGTCTGCTGCCATGTCCTGGGTCCGATCAGAGCGTATCCGTGTATCCACTTATCCAGTTGTCGCGACCTGTGTCAAGCACCGAAGCTTGGGCGCTTTAGAATTTCTGTTGTGAGAATAACCACTTGGAAGGGAAAATGGGGCAAGCACACCGTGATCAGCTAAGCCGCTGATCGGCCTATTTGGCGGCGTCCGGCAAAAAGGCCCGCCGCTCCATTTGCGAAGCGGCGAGGCCCCATATTCGGGGACATTGCCGGGATTCCCCGGCATTGCTTACAATGCAATTCAGGTGCCAGAATTGTTGACCCAAAACGGGTCACCGCACCGGAGGCGCGAGCGCGGACCTTCCGCGATCACGCTACTGCCGCGCATTGCCATTCCTGCTATGTTATTTTGCGGCGGACCTGATTTTTCCGCCTGGCCGGCGCCCCATCAGGCAACTTACCCCAACGCGCCCCCCAGTGGCGCCGGCCATTTTCACAACATTGGAGCGCGGGTGCGCCGGCGCTGTTAGGCTCTCGGCACCTATGGCAATCCGCCGGCGAGCCGCTTTGTCCAGCCTGCAACCATCAGTCCGCACGCGATTCCCGCGCAGTCGGCCACCCAGTCGAATAGATCCGGGTCGCGCCCTATCAGTTGCAAGGCCTGAATACCCTCGATCGCTGCGCCCGTGAGAACGAGGAGTAGGATCAGCTTCGCCTTGTGTTCCGGCCAGCCGAGACTTCCGAGAGCCGCCAGGACGACGAAGGCGGCGGCGTGATTGAGCTTGTCGTGATCAAACGTGAAAGCCAGGCCAAGACCCTGCAGGAGCTGCTCCGGCAAAAGGGCGAATAGCAGAACGCCGGCAAACGCGGCGGGAAAGGCAATCCTTGCCACGATCTGATAAGAATCCAGGCGCAACAAGGATAGAATGGCCTTTCGTCCGAAAATCTGCAGGGGAACACCACCGGCCGGCGAATCGAGAGCGAGCGCGCCGTCCAATTTCCGCCGTCCGGGCGTCCGGTGCATCGTCAGAATGAATGAATGCCTTGAGTCAGCCGCTGCACGGGCCGGGCTCGTGGCGAGTGGTCTGCAATGGTGTAGCTTCCGCGATCACGCAATTACCTGCTGCGCCAGCGCGGCTACTATCTGGCTGCGGCGGACCTGATTTCCGCTTGGCCGGCGTTGCGTCAGGGCACCTTACCCCATGCCACACGAAGCGGCGCCGGCCAGAATTCCACCGATTGCGCAAGGAGCGACCCGCGTCAAAAAAGCCCGCCGGCCTGTCGGACGACGGGCTCCGTTGCCTGGGCGCCAGGGCGCCACGGTAGCGACTGATGCTACTAATGCTCCCGCAGGTTTCCAATATGCTGCTGCCGGACGGCGTTGCGCATCAGCTAAACAAACGAAGCCCGCGCCTCTGGCGGAGGGCGCGGGCCGACCGGGTTGCACCCCGATCTGCAGCAGAAACCCGGGAGGTTCCCGCTGCTTAAGATAACAATTAGAAACTTCTAATGTTCCACTCTAGGAAAGATGCCGGCTGCACCAGAATCTCATGGTCGGCGCGATGACGATCGAGGCGTCAGTTCGTGCGCAAGTCGATCTGGAAAATCCGCTCGTCGAGGTGCCGCGTTTCGACGGCAAAGGTCAAAGCCACTTCAAGGACCAGACCGCCACGGTCGTCCCGGACTTTGACTGCAATTCTGCGGTGAGGAAGGCCATCCCTGGCCATCTCGGCCAATGTGCGAAGAGCTTCTTTCCTGACCAGCGGGAAATCGACATATAGCGTTCCCTGATCGTCGGAATAGACGATTCCGTCTTCATCGGAATCGAAGAAGTAACGGGGCATTGCGCTTGGCCGAAGCGGCGGCATCCGGGCACGTTGTCGATAGCTGGCCGGATCTCGGCCGATCGTGATCAGTGCCTTTCCACCGTTGGCTTCGCCGGCATCTCACTTGCGCTCGCGCAATACCTTCACCGCCTGCGAGAGGATCATCCGGTCGCCACCGGTCCTCTTGATCAGCTTGCTCACCTGGCTGGGCGAAACACCATTTTCGCGCGCGAAATATTCGACCTCATAATACTCATCCGCCGAAACGCGATTGCGGTCGCTGAAGTCTCGCTTGCTCTTGTCGTCGGCCATTTCACTTCTCCTCGCCCCTTCTCTTCGCTTCAGGGGGTCAACTTTGGTCAGAAGCACGCAGCAATTTGAGGGTTCGCCCGCCACAAAGTGACGCGCGAAACCTATCGGCGCAGGAAGGGACAGGGCTGCGCAGATGCCGGTTTCGATCGGAATGGAACAGCCAAGATCGGTGCGAGCAACCGTCGACTTTTTCCATGGAATCCTCCCGGAACGTGCAGCCAGCAACGGCCACGCGCCGCGGCGGTTCCGGGATGCGCGACAAACCCACCCTTTGCGCGCAAGGATCAGACTTAGGTCCTGCGGCAACACGTCGGTTGGTCCCTGCCGGGCGGGACCGAAGCCCCGTCGACGGAACGTTTTCAGCTGCCTTCCGTTCGAGTGAGCCTTGGCGCGACGAGCGGACCGAGTTCGCAAAGGAGACGACTATGAGAATGCATTTTTCCACCGCGGTGGCGGGACTGTTGCTGCTGGCAGGCGTCGGCGCCGCTGCGGCGCAAGACGTTGTCATCGAGCCGGAGCAGGAAACGGTCATTAAGGAGTATGTGAAGAAGCAGCCGCTGGCCTCGGTGAAAATCCCTGGGGTGGAGCTCAATATCGGCTCGACGCTCCCTGACACCGTCGAGCTTCATGAGGTCCCGAGCGTCAAATATCGTTATGTCGTGATTGACAACCGCACCGTTGTCGTCGACCCAGGCACGCGCAAGATCGTCAAGGTCATCGAGTGACGTGAAAGCTCGGGCAGCCATCGCCCGCCGCTCAGAAATGAGCGGCGGGTGACGTTTGCGTTAGGCGGTTCCCCGGCGTCTTCGCTCGGCAGGAACCCCGCCGTACGGTGGAGGGCCGGGGGGCCTCACAGGCAGTTTCAATGCGAACAATCAGCAGACTTTTCGATTCCCTTGACCAGGCGGCGCGAGCCGTCGAAACACTTCAGGCGGCAGGAATTGCGCGCCACCAGATCAGTGTCATCGGACCCTACGATGACGAACTCGGCACCGTCTTGCGCGGTCCAGGCAGCGGTGCCGCCCTTGGGGCGGCGGCGGGTTTGTTGGCCGGCCTCGGCGCCTTTGATATCCCAGGTATCGATCCCCTCGGCGCGGGATGGCTGGCATCGGCCCTCGTCGGTGCAGCCTTGGGCTGCGTTGCCGGCAGACTTTTCGGCACATTGTCCGATATCGGCAAGCAGCCAGGCAAGCCGGATGCCGCACAAGGTGTGATCCTGGTGCTGGCGCATGTCGATGAAAGGCAGGCCGACACCGCACAGGCGGTGCTTGGGGCTTCCGTTCAGGCGACGCAGTCTTTGGCCAGGGCGGCTTGAAGATTCAGCTCGGGCAAAGCGCTTGAGCAGGCCGCGCAGCGGGGCGATCAAAGCGCAAATCCAAAAATCTCTGGCAAGCCGCCGCCAGAAAGTGTTGAACACCGTGCCGATCACATTCGGCGAGCGGTTGCGCTCGGCGAGGCTTGATGATTTGCTGTTGGTTTGCGGAGAACGAATGATGCATGAGCCTGTCGGTCAAGACGAATATGGGTCGACCAGCCCGTTCGATCCGGACGATCTGTCGAGGTTGAACGCGATCGGCCCGAGCGCCGGCAGCAACGATTTCGAAAAATACGCAGTTGCCGTGATCATCGTGTTCGGCGCCCTGATCATCGGTGGCCTGATGGCTGCCGGCTTGAGCTTCGGGCGCCGCAGCACCTTCTTTTTCGCGCTTGGCGGCGCCACCGCGGCATGGATATCCGGCAATGCGCTTCTGCTGGACCGGCCGCGCATCTACGCCCTGTTCGTCGGCATCGCGGCGCTGATGCTGATAGCGTCCACGATCGCGCTGGTCACCTGATTCAGAGCGAAATCTTCTTGTTGACCATGATCTTATCCGAAAACCGGTTCCCACTTTTGGGGTCTAATACCCGATAGCCTTGCCGGATGCGGCGCGGCTGTCGATGGCGCCATTGTAGCGGGCGCCGCCACCCTTCTCGATTTCCGCCAGGCTCTTGCCGCCGACCAGGATGCCGGCCGCCTGGCCCCAGGTCGTGTCGGCAAGATCGAGGCGGTAGCCCATGCCGGTAAGCAGCTTTTCGGTATCGGGCGACAGGCCAAACGGTTCGATATAGACCGTGTCGGGCAACCATTGGTGATGGATGCGCGGCGCGTCGATCGCCTCCTGGATGTTCATGCCGTGGTCGACGACGTTGACGATCGCCTCCAGCGTAATGGTGATGATGCGTGAACCGCCGGGGCTGCCGATGACCATGAACGGCTTGCCGTCTTTGGCGAGGATGGTCGGGCTCATCGACGACAGCGGCGTCTTTTTCGGCGCAATCGCATTCGCCTCGCCCTGGACCAGGCCATAGAGATTGGGCACTCCGGGTTTCTGGGTGAAATCGTCCATCTCGTTGTTGAGCAGGATGCCGGTGCCGGCGGCGACAACGCCGGCGCCGAAAGAGCCGTTCAGCGTGTAGGTTACCGCGACGGCGTTGCCATCATTGTCGATGATCGAATAATGCGTTGTCTCGCTGCTCTCGCCAAAGCCCTTCGGCATCAGTTCCTGCGACACGCCGGCCCGGAACGGATCGATCTTTTCGCGGATTTCCCTAGCGTAATTCTTGTCGAGCAGTTTTGCGACCGGATTGTCGACGAAGCCGGGGTCGCCGAGCGCCGAATTGCGGTCGACATAGGCGTGGCGCATCGCCTCGACCATGACGTGAACCGTCTCGGCCGAACCCGCGCCGAGATAGGACAGCGGATAGAACTCAAGCACGTTGAGGATCTCGCAGATGATGACGCCGCCGGAGCTCGGCGGCGGCGAGGAAATGATCTCGTAGCCGCGATAATTGCAGGTCGCCGGCTTGAGCTCGCGCACCGCGTAGTTTTCGAAATCAGCCTTGGCCAGAATGCCGCCCTTCTCGCCGCTCGCCTTGACGATGGCGTCGGCGATCGCGCCTTTGTAGAAGGCATCCGCCCCGCGTTCGGAAATGGCGGCAAGCGAAGCCGCGAGATCGGGCTGAACGAGGCGCTCGCCGAAGGCATAAGGCTTGCCGTCCGGCTTGAGGAAAATGGCTGCCGCCGATTGGTCCCTCGCCAACCGCTCCGCGCCGCCCTGGAGCGAGGCCGCATCGCCCTGCTCCAGCAGGAAGCCTTCCTTGGCAAAGCGGATGGCCGGCGCCAGCAAATCCTGCCGCGTCAGCGTGCCGTATTTCTCCCGCGCCAATTCGAAACCAGCGACCGAGCCCGGCACGCCGACCGCCAGATAGCCGTCGAGGCTGGCGCCCTTCACCGGCTTGCCGTCCTTGTCGAGATACATGGTTTTGGTCGCGGCCAGCGGCGCGCGCTCGCGGAAATCGAGGAAGGTCGAGCGGCCGTCCTTGAAGCGGATGGTCATGAAGCCGCCGCCGCCGATATTGCCGGCGGTCGGATAGACCACGGCCAGCGCATAGCCGACGGCGACCGCGGCATCGACGGCATTGCCGCCCTTCTTCAGCACCTCGACGCCGACTTCCGAGGCCAGATGCTGGGCGCTCACCACCATGCCGTGCTCGCCCCTCGCCGGCTGCGGCGAGGCGGCAAAGGCGAGGAACGGGACGAAGGTCAGGGTGAGGGAAAGGCTGACAGCGATTAGGGTTCGGCGGGTGTGGTGCATGGCCGTTCTCCGGGCTTGGGATAGGCCTAGGAAACGCGCTTGGCGGGGTTGAGTCTACTGACATTAATGGGAAGATACGGCGAGGCTTCGCGCCTCCGGCTAAGCTGCCGATCTCCGCCTTGCGGGGAGATCGGATTTCGGCTTTGGTTTTCGCCAACATTCAACGCTGACAGGCAATTTTGTTCTTGCTTTGTGCCGGCAGCTATGCTACTAATCTGGCTGTGGTGCTAATTGGCTCCAACGACCGCCCTTCGTGGCGGGTTTTCAATTTTCACCCCAGCTTCAAACAATCCCGCCGCCGACGCTTGCCACCGCCGGCCGTTCCGCTGCGACCTTCGCCCGGTAGCCGGCGGCGCGGTAGGCGGCGACCGGATCGATGGCGCCGCCGGTCTTGAGCCGTGCCATGGCGAGGATCGGCTCGACGTCGGTACGATAGGCTGTCTTCAGCGTCTGCGTCGCCATCAGCGCGTCATTGGCGTCCTGGAAGCCCTCGAGCGCCTTGCGGTCGACCAGCAGCGCCTGGGCATAGGCGCGCTGCACCTCTATCGCCGACAGCATCAGGCTTTCGATCGGATCGGTTACGTTGTGGCTCTGGTCGAGCATGTGGGCCGGATCGAACCCCTCGGCACCGGCAAGCTCGGCATCGACCAGCTCATTGAAGACCAGGAACAGCCGGTATGGATCGATCGAGCCCGCGTCGAGGTCGTCGTCGCCATATTTCGAATCGTTGAAATGGAAGCCGCCGAGCTTCTTGAACTGGATCAGCCGCGACACGATCATCTCGATATTGACGTTGGGGGCGTGATGGCCGAGGTCGACCAGGCAGAACGCCTTGTCGCCAAGCTCTTTGGCGATGATGTAGTTGGTGCCCCAATCCTGCACGACGGTCGAATAGAAGGCCGGCTCGTACATCTTGTGCTCGGTGAACAGATTCCAGTCGTCCGGCAGCCCGGCATAGATCTCCTTCATCGCGTCGAGATAGCGCTCGAACGACTTGGCGAAATTGACCTGGCCGGGAAAATTCGAGCCGTCGCCGATCCACACCGTCAGCGCTTTCGAGCCCAGCGTCCTGCCGATCTCGATGCATTCGAGATTGTGCTCGACCGCCTGCCGGCGTGTTGCTGCATCGGCATGCGACAGCGAGCCGAACTTATAGGAAAGTCTTTGGTCCCTGGCGTCGGAGAAGGTGTTGGAGTTGATGGCGTCGAAGCCAAGGCCGAAGCGGGAGGCCGCCTGCTTCAGCCGGTTCGGATCGGCCTTGTCCCAGGGAATGTGCAGCGAGACGCTCGGCGTCGCCTGCGTCAATTGCCGGATGACGGCGCAGTCCTCGATCTTGTCGAAAATGTCGCGCGGCTCGCCGGCGCCGGGAAAGCGGGCAAAGCGGGTGCCGCCGGTGCCGACGCCCCAGGACGGGATGGCGACGGCGAATTTCTCGACCTTGTCGCGGATTGCATCGATGGCGATGCCGCGGCGGTCGAGGCGCTCGCCGAGAGACTCGTAGTCGCGTTTGAGGTCGGCATCGCGCGCGGCATTGTGCCTGTCCACGAGGTCGGCGGAGATGATGGTTTCGGACATGGTTCCTCCCAAATGCGTTCGGTTGGCGCTGCCCCTCATCCGCCTGCCGGCGCCTTCTCCCCGTATAGTGACGGGGAGAAGGGTAAAGGTCCGGCGTCGGCGCCAACCCTCAAATGACTGCTTATCGCGTAAGACTCTGCGCGTTGCCGGCGTCGACGTTGATGATGTTGCCGGTCGATTTTGCCGACATGTCGGAGGCGAAGAAATAGATCGCCTCGGCGATGTCTTCGGGGAACACCGAGCGCTTCAGCATCGAACGCGAGCGGTAGTGCTCTTCGAGATCATCGGTCGACATCTTGTAGGCGGCGGCGCGCTGTTCCTTCCACTCGCCGGTCCAGATCTTCGAGCCGCGCAGCACGGCGTCGGGATTGACGACATTGACCCTGATCTGCGCTTCCGCGCCTTCCAGCGCCAGGCAGCGTGCCAGATGGATTTCGGCTGCCTTGGCCGTGCAATAGGCGGCGGCGTTTGGCGATGCGGCAAGCCCGTTCTTGGAGGCGACGAAGACGACGTTGCCGCCGATCTTCTGCGCCCGAAACAGCCGGAACGCCTCCCGCGAAACCAGGAAATAGCCGGTCGACAGGATGTCCATGTTCTTGTTCCACAGCGCCAGCGTGGTGTCCTCGATCGGCGCCGACGTTGCCAGACCGGCATTCGACACGAGGATATCGATGCCGCCGAATTCGACCGCCGTTTCGGCAAAACCGGAGATCACCTGATCCTCGGACGTGACGTTGATGACGACGGGCCGCACGAAATCCTTGCCGTAGGCTTTCGCCAGTTCGTCATTGGCGCTGGCGAGGGCTGCTTCGTCGATATCGGCCAGCACGACGCAGGCGCCCTCGCGCAACAGCCGGTTGGCGGTCGCCCGGCCGATGCCGCCGGCGCCGCCAGTGACCAGCGCGATCTGGCCGGCAAGGGCCTTTGGTTTGGGTAGGCGCTGCAGCTTTGCCTCTTCGAGCAGCCAGTATTCGATGTCGAAGGCTTCCTGGTCGGGCAGGCCGACATAGGTCGAGACCGTCGAGGCACCGCGCATGACGTTGATGGCATTGACGTAGAATTCGCCCGAAATGCGCGCCGTCGCCTTGTCGCCGGCGAAGGTGAACATGCCGACGCCGGGCATCAGATAGACGACGGCGTTGGGATCGCGCACCGGCGGCGAATCCGCGTGCTTGCAGCGGTCATAATAAGCCTGATAGCCGACGCGATACTCCGCCACATCGTCGGCAAGACGGGCAATGACGGCATCGACGTCCGGATTGTTGGGATCGAACTCGATGACCAGCGGCCGGATCTTGGTGCGCAGGAAGTGGTCCGGGCAGGATGTGCCGAGTGCCGCCAGCGGCCGCAAATCCCTGGAATTGACGAATTCGAGCACCGCAGGAGAATCATCGAAATGACCGAGCTTGTGGCTTTTCTCCGAGATCAAGCCGCGGATCCTCGGCATCAGTCTTGCGGCCACGGCGCGACGCGCCGGCGCATCGAGCGATTTGACGACTTCGCCGCCGAAGATCGGCTTGCCCTGGCTCTTGCGCTCGAACCAGTCGATCGCCTGGTTGATCACCGAGATCGTCGTCTCGTAGCATTCCTTCGGCGTGTCGCCCCAGCTGAACAGGCCATGGCTGGCCAGCACGACACCCTTGGCCTCGGGGTTCTCGAGGCAGAATTTCTCCAGCCACAGGCCTAGCTCGAAGCCTGGCCGTTTCCATGGCAGCCAGCCGATCGTGTCGCCGAAGATCTCCTTGGTCAGCGCCTGCGAATCCTTGGCGGCGGCAATGGCGATGATGGCATCGGGGTGCATATGATCGACATAAGGCTTCGGCACGAAGGCATGCAGCGGCGTGTCGATGGAAGCCGCGCGCGGGTTGAGGTTGAAGGTGCAATGGGGCAGATAGCCGACCATCTCGTCCTCATGTTCGAGGCCGCGATAGAGACCTTTCAGCGCGCGCAATTTGTCCATGTAGAGCGTGGCGAAGCCGTCGAGCTTGATCGAGGCGCTGTCGCCGCCCGAGCCCTTGACCCACAGCACTTCCACGCTCTCGCCGGTGAGCGGATCCTTTTGCCAGATCTTGGAGGAGGTGTTGCCGCCGCCATAATTGGTGACGCGCTTGTCGGAGCCAAGGACGTTCGAGCGATAGACCAGACGTTCGGGCTCGCTCATTGCTTGCGCTTTTGCGTCATCCCAAAGATTGGCGAGGCGCGTGCCGGAGCGCTTGTCGAGCATAGATATCCTCCCTTTGGGACACGCAAACGGCGCGGGTCCCTTTTGTGCGAATTTCTACGCAAGCGGCCGTCTTGTCAATCACAAACGATCAACATCAATCATATTGCGCTGCACAATGAAATTATCTGATCGGAAATGATTGACACTGCGCGCTTTGGGTGCCTAGATGCTCAGGCAGGGAGGAACCATGCACGAGAAAGAGCGCCACAGGATCATTCTGTCCGCCGTCCAGGAAAAGCCTGTGGTGACGGTGCAGGAGATGGTCGACCTGACGGAGTCGTCCGAGGCGACAATCCGGCGCGACATCGCGGCATTGCACGTGCAAAAGCGCCTGCGCCGGGTGCGCGGCGGCGCCGAGGCGCTCTCGCCGCCGCAATTCATCGGCCTTGCCGGCCGGCCCTTTTCCGTCAACGAGACCATCAACGCTTCGCAGAAGCGGGCAATCGCGCGGGAAGCCGTGGAACTCTGCAAGGACGGCGAGCCGATTATCATCAATGGCGGCACCACCACCTTCCAGATGGTACATTTCCTGACCGGCCGCCGCATGCCGATCTTCACCAATTCCTTCCCGATCGCCGAGCACTTGCTCAGGCACTCCAAGAACACGGTGATGCTGTCGGGCGGCACCATCTACCGCGAGCAGAACATCATCCTGTCGCCGTTCGACAATGACGTGACGCGCAATTTCTACGCGCGCCGCATGTTCATGGGCGCTCAGGGGCTGGGGCCGCTGGGTCTTATGGAAGGCGACCCGCTGCTGATCCAGGCCGAGCAGAAGCTGATCGACCAGGCGGACGAGTTGGTGGTGCTGGTCGATTCCTCGAAGTTCCGCAAGCGCTCCAGCCTGATCCTGTGCGGCCTGTCGCGCATCGCCACGGTGATCACCGACGACGGCATCGAGGATCGCGAGGCCAAGATGCTGGAGACCGCCGGCGTGACGCTGATCGTCGCCCGCACAACGCTGGGCAATAAGCAAGAATCTTCGCTGCAGGCCTGAGAAACCTCACGCCCGCAGCGGCGATGGAATGCAACGCTCAAGGGAGGATATTCGATGAGCTTTCTGAAGAAATTGATGGTTACGGCGGCGTTCTCCGCCGCCATGTTCGTGAATGCCGCCTACGCCGAAAACGTCAAGATCGCGCTGGTGGTGAAGTCGCTCGGCAACGGCTTCTTCGACGCCGCCAACAAGGGCGCCGAAGAGGCGGCCAAGGAGCTCGGCGATGTCGACATCATCTACACCGGCCCGACCAAGGCGACCGCCGAAGCGCAGATCGAAGTGGTCAATTCGCTGATCGCACAGAAGGTCAACGCCATCGCCATTTCGGCGAACGACGCCGACGCGCTGGTGCCGGTGCTGAAGAAGGCAATGGAGCGCGGCATTACCGTCATCTCGTGGGATTCAGGCGTCGCGCCGGAAGGACGCCAGCTTCACCTCAACCCCTCCGACACCAACCTGATCGGCGAGACCATCATCAAGCTTGCCGCCGACTACCTGCCGGAAGGCGGCGATGTTGCCATCCTGTCGGCTTCTTCGACCGCGACCAACCAGAATGCCTGGATCGACGCGGCCAAGAAGGTGCTGCCGGAGAAGTTCCCCAAGATCAAGCTCGTCGCCACCGTCTATGGCGACGACGACTCGGCCAAGAGCACGGACGAGGCCAAGGGTCTTTTGAAGTCCTATCCGAACCTCAAGGCGATCATCGCACCGACCACGGTCGGCGTCGTTGCCGCCGCGCAGGTGGTGACCGATGAAGGCCTGATCGGCAAGGTCAACGTCACCGGCCTGGCGCTGCCGTCGGAGTTCAAGAAGTTCATCGACAATGGCGCCAGCCAAGCGGTTGCGCTGTGGAACCCGATCGATCTCGGCTACTCCGCCGTCTACCTCGCCCATGACCTGGCGGTGAAGAAGGAAGAGGCGAAGCCCGGCGCGACGCTGTCGATCGGCCGTGTCGGCAAAGTCACGCTCGATGACACCAACTCGGCCGCGATGGCTCCGCCCTTCCAGTTCGACAAGTCGAACATCGAAAAGTTCTCCAAGATCTATTGATCCTGGAGCCTTCGAACTGGTGCGGCGGGGCTCAGGTCCCGCCGCGCTTTCAAACGAACCTTGTTTCAGGGCTTGATACGATTATGGACACGACAGCCCAACACGAAGTGGCGAATGAAGCGCCTTTGTCACCCGGACCGCGCCTAACGCTGTCCGGCATCTCGAAAAGCTTTCCCGGCGTGCGCGCGCTGCACGATGTCGGCCTGTCGCTCTATCCCGGCCAGGTAACCGCGCTGATCGGCGAAAACGGCGCCGGCAAGTCGACGCTGGTCAAGATCATGACCGGCATCTACCAGCCTGATGCTGGCACGATCAGCATCGACGGCCAGCCGGTCACACTGCCCAGCGCCCACGCCGCGTTCGGGCATGGCATCACCGCCATCCACCAGGAAACCGTGCTGTTCGACGACCTGACGGTGGCCGAAAACATCTTCCTCGGCCATGCGCCGCGCACGCGTTTCAAAACCATCGACTGGCGCACCATGCGCAAGAACGCCCGCGAGGTGCTGGACACGATGCGTGCCGGGCACATCGACGCCGATGCGCGGCTGAAGGACCTCGGCATCGCCAACAAGCATCTCGTCGCCGTCGCCCGCGCCATGTCGATTGATGCCCAAATCGTCATTATGGACGAGCCGACCGCAGCGCTATCGCTGAAGGAGATCGAAGAGCTCTTCTTGCTGATCGAATTCCTGAAGAGCGAAGGCAAGGCGATCCTGTTCATCAGCCACAAGTTCGACGAGATCTACCGCATCGCCGACCGCTATACGGTGTTCCGCGACGGCGAGATGGTCGGCGAAGGCCTGATTAGGGATGCCGGCCAGAGCCAGATCGTGCGCATGATGGTCGGCCGCGCCGTCGATCATATCTTTCCGCAGCGCAAGGCCGAGATCGGCGCGCCGGTGCTCACTGTCTCCGGCCTGTCGCATCCGACCGAGTTCGACGACATAGGCTTCGAGCTGCACAGGGGCGAAATCCTCGGCTTCTACGGCCTTGTCGGCGCCGGGCGCAGCGAGGTGATGCAGGCGATATCAGGCATCACCCGCACCAGCGGAGGCACAATCACGCTGGAAGGCAAGGCGATCGCGCCGAGATCGGCGGCCGATTCGATCAATGCCGGCATCGTCTACGTGCCGGAGGAGCGCGGCAAGCAAGGTGTGGTGATCGGCCTGCCGATCTTCCAGAATGTCTCGCTGCCCTCGCTCAAGCGTACCTCCAAGTCCGGCATGTTGCGGCTGGCGGAGGAGTTTGCCCTGGCCCGCGCCTACACCGAGCGGCTCGACCTGCGCGCCTCCTCGCTCAGCCAGGACGTCGGCACGCTGTCGGGCGGCAACCAGCAGAAGATCGTCATCGCCAAATGGCTGGCGACCGCGCCCAAGGTGATCATCTTGGACGAGCCGACCAAGGGCATCGACATCGGCTCGAAGGCGGCCGTGCACGGCTTCATGGCCGAGCTCGTCGCGCAAGGTCTGTCGGTGATCATGGTGTCGTCCGAATTGCCGGAAATCCTCGGCATGTCCGACCGCGTCGTCGTCATGCGCGAGGGCCGCATTGCCGCGGTCTACGACAATATGGGGCTCGACGCCGAAACCTTGGTCAAGACGGCAGCGGGGATCGCGGCATGAAGGCTTTTCTCAGATATCGCGAGGTCTGGCTGCTGGCGGCAATCGTCGTGCTGATCGGGCTGATCTCAACGCGTTTTCCAGGTTTTGCCGATCCGGCCAATCTGCGCCAGGTGTTCAACGACACGTCGATCCTGATGATCCTGGCGCTCGGCCAGATGGTCGTCATCCTGACCCGCTCGATCGACCTGTCGATGGCTTCCAATCTCTGCTTCACCGGCATGGTGGTGGCGATGCTGAACGCCGCGCATCCGGCAATCCCGATCCCGCTGCTGATCGTCATCGCACTTCTGGTCGGCCTGGTGCTCGGCGCTATCAACGGCCTGCTGGTATGGCGGCTGAACATTCCCTCGATCGTGGTTACGCTCGGCACGCTCACCATCTACCGCGGCGCCACCTTTGTCATATCAGGCGGCGCCTGGGTCAATGCCGACCAGATGAGCGCTGATTTCATCGGCCTGCAGCGCGCGGCGTTCCTCGGTATTCCGGTGCTGTCGTGGATCGCCCTGCTGGTCATTGCATTGTTTTTCCTCGTGATGACGCGCAGCGCGCTCGGCCGCTCGATCTATGCCATCGGCGTCAACCCGACCGCATCGGTCTATGCCGGCATCGATGTCGGCCGGACCAAGTTCATCGTCTTCTGCATTTCGGGGATGATCGGCGGCCTCTGCGGTTATCTCTGGATTTCGCGCTACGTCATCGCCTCGGTCGAGGTCGCCAATGGCTATGAGCTCAACATCATCGCCGCCTGCGTCATCGGCGGCATTTCGATTGCCGGCGGCATCGGCTCGGTCGGCGGCGCGGTGCTCGGTGCGCTGTTCCTTGGCATCATCTCCAACGCGCTGCCGGTCATCAACATCTCGCCCTTCTGGCAAATGGCGATTTCAGGCAGCGCCATCATCCTGGCCGTAGTGCTCAACGCACGCGGCGAACGCCGGCAAGGCCGCATCATTCTCAAGAAGGCGGAAGCGGCATGACCGACACCCCTGCCACACGCCACATTCCCGATCGGCTCGACAAGCCTTTCACTGCGGCGATTTTCTCATGGGAGGCGCTGCTAATCGCGGTGGCCATCGCTATCTTTGCCGTGAACAGCTTTGCCTCGCCCTATTTCCTCGACGCGTGGTCGCTGTCGGACCTGACTTTCAACTTCACGGAAAAGGCGCTGATCGCGCTGGCCATGGCGCTGCTGATCATCTCCGGCGAAATCGACCTGTCGGTCGCCGCCATCATTGCGCTGGCGTCAACGATGATGGGCATGGCGGTGCAGGCCGGCGCCGGCACTCCGGTGCTGGTGGCAATCGGCCTCGTCGTCGGGCTCGGCTGCGGCGCATTCAACGGCCTGCTCGTCACCAGGCTCGGCTTGCCGTCGATCGTCGTCACAATCGGCACGATGAGCCTGTTTCGCGGCATTGCCTTCATCATCCTGGGCGACCGTGCCTATAAGGGCTACCCCGCGAGTTTCGCCTTCTTCGGCCAGGGCTATGTTTGGTGGGTCGTGTCGTTCGAACTGACGCTGTTCCTGATCGCGGCAGTTATCTACTGGTTCCTTCTGCACCGCACGAGCTTCGGCCGCCGGGTCTTTGCCATCGGCAACAACCCGGTCGCGGCGCGGTTTTCCGGCGTACGCGTAGGCCGCATCAAATTCATCCTGTTTTGCCTGACCGGACTGATGGCGGGCATCGCCTCGGTGCTGATCACATCGCGGCTCGGCTCGACCCGGCCGTCTATCGCGCAGGGCTACGAGCTCGAAGTCATTACCATGGTGGTGCTCGGCGGCGTCAGCATCCTGGGCGGCGCCGGCAGCATTTTGGGCGTGGTGCTGGCGGCCTTTATCATGGGACTGGTGACCTTCGGCCTCGGCCTGCTCAATGTGCCCGGGATCGTCATGTCGATCTTCATCGGCCTGCTGCTGATCATCGTCATCGCGCTGCCGATCCTGTGGCGGCGCGTGCGGCGGGAGCGCTTTGCCTGATGCCGGAGAAATACGCGTTCAAGATGAAGCTCAATCCCGGCATGAAGGCCGAGTACAAGAGGCGCCACGACGACATCTGGCCGTCACTCGTCGCGTTGCTAAAACAGGCTGGTATCTCCGATTACTCGATCCATCTCGACGAGGAGACCAACATACTGTTCGGCGTGCTGTGGCGACGCGATGACCACGGTATGGACGAATTGCCGAAGCATCCGGTGATGCAGCGCTGGTGGGCCGAGATGGCCGACATCATGGAAACCAAGCCGAACAACGAGCCGGTGGCGGTGCCGCTGGAAACAATGTTCCATATGGAATGACCCGCTACGTCGCCGTTATCGATATCGGCAAGACCAACGCCAAGGTGGCGCTGGTCGATCTCGCCACATCGAGCGAAGTGGCCCTGCGCACGGTGGCGAACGAGCCGGTTCGGCAAGGCCAGTACCCGCACCATGACGTCGAGCGGTTATGGGCGTTTATCCTCGGCAGCCTGGCCGAGATCGATCGCGAGCAGCGCATCGATGCGATATCGATCACCACCCATGGCGCAACGGGCGTGCTGGTCGACGCATCAGGCGAGCTGGCGCTGCCGGTGCTCGACTACGAATTCGACGGGCCGGATGCCCTTGCCGGGGACTATGACACGATCCGTCCGGCATTCTTCGAGACCGGCACGCCACGCCTGCCGGCCGGCCTCAATCTCGGCGCGCAGCTGTTTTGGCAGCAGAAGCGCTTTCCGGCGGATTTCGCCAGAACCGCCGCGATGCTGATGTATCCGCAATACTGGGCCTTGCGCCTGACCGGCGTCGCCGCCAGCGAGGTGACTTCGCTCGGCTGCCACACCGATCTGTGGAACCCGTGGAAAGCGGATTTTTCCTCACTGGTCGACCGGCTGCAATGGCGCCGGCTAATGGCGCCGGTGCGGCAGGCCAAGGACCGCTTGGGCCCGATCCTGCCCGCTCTCGCGCGGCAAACCGGCCTCGACCCGCAAACGCCGGTGTTTTGCGGCCTGCACGATTCCAACGCCTCGCTGCTGCCGCATCTCCTGTCCGACAAGCCGCCCTTCTCCGTCGTCTCGACCGGCACCTGGGTGGTGTCGATGGCGGTAGGTGGCAGCAAGGTCACGCTCGATCCTGCACGCGACACGTTGGTCAATGTCAACGCGCTCGGCGATCCCGTGCCCTCGGCGCGCTTCATGGGCGGCCGCGAGTTTTCCGTGCTGACCGAGGGCCAATCGGAGAACTGGACGGACGACGATGTTGCCACGGTGCTGGCGCGGAAGACGTCCCTGTTGCCCTCGACCCAACAGGGTTCGGGGCCGTTTCCACATCATACCGCATCATGGGTTAACGCGGACGGTATGAGCGCCGGCCAGCGCTTTGTCGCCATCTCGTTCTACCTGGCGCTGATGACCGCGACCTGCCTCGACCTGATCGGCGGCGAGGGGTCAACCATCGTCGAAGGACCCTTCGCCCGCAACCGGCAGTTCACCCGCATGCTGGCTGCGGCGACGGCGCGCGCCGTCATTGCCTCCGAGGCCGCGACAGGCACCAGCATCGGCGCCGCCTTGCTGGCGTCGGATGGCGCTGCGGCAAAGAACCATGGCGAGCGGACTGACCCGCCGGCCGATCCGGCGTGGCTCGATTATGTTCGGGCATGGCGCACCATGATCGATCCGTGCGATTGAGAGTGGGCGAGGACGACAATCGACGGGCAATCCGCCATGGCAGCTTCAAAGCCGGACACAAGAACTATCGTATGTGGGCACGTCCTTCGGGCGGAGAGATCGATAAAATTGGCCATTCGCCATTTCGACGGCGAGTGGCAGCTAACATGCGGGGAGTATGATCATCCCGCTAACTGTTCTGATTTCCAAGTTGTCGGCTTCGGACATCTTGCTGCCAGGCAAGACAACCTAGCGCAGGTTGTCGAACTTGAACCCGGCTGGCTCGCGGAATGGGTCGTGGGCGAGTGGATACTGGATCGACATGACGATTGATCAATTCCCGTAAAGCAATCCTTGCGGATCGATCTCCGGCTTGCGGCCGGCAACCACGTCGGCGAGGAACTTTCCCGAGCCGCAGGCCATGGTCCAGCCGAGATGGCCGTGGCCGGTGTCGAGGTAGAGATTGTCGTACCGCGCCCGGCCGATGACCGGCACGGAGTTCGGCATCATCGGGCGAAGTCCAGCCCAGAGCTCGGCCTTGCTCTCGTCGAAGGTGCCGGGGAACAGGTCCTTGCCGGTGTTCAGGATCGAGTTGAAATCGCGCGGCTTGAACGTGCGGTCGAAACCGGTGAACTCCGCCGTCGAGGACATCCGCAGCCGATTTCCCAGCCTGGAATAGCCGATCAGCCGGTCCTCGTCGGCGCCGCCCATGATCGGCCCCTTGCTTTCATCTTCTAGCGGAACGGTCACGGTATAGCCCTTCACGGGATAGACGGGCAGGTCGATGCCGTAGCGGCGGCCGAGCAGACCGCTCTCCGGCCCCATCGAGATGACCACCGCATCGCCGGCCACGGGGCCGGCCGAGGTCATCACCGCGCGCACGCGGCCGCCGTCGATGTCGAGGCCTTCGACAGTGGTGCCGTAGAGAAACTGGACGCCGAGTTTCTCGGCGGCATAGGTAGCGAGGCCCTGCGTGAATTGGCTGGAGTCGCCGGTCTGGTCGATCAGCGAATAGACGCCGCCGGCAATCTTGTCCTTGGCGCCGGCGAGGCCTGGCTCGAGCTCGACCAGCCGATCGCGGCCGACGATCTCGATCGGCAGGCCGTGTTCGCCGAGATAGCGGTAATTGTCGGTGCCGGTATCAAAGCTCTGCTGCGAGCGGAAGAAATACAGAATCCCCTTCTTGCGCTCGTCATAATGGATGCCGGTTTCGGCGGAGACGGCGTTGATGCAGTCGCGCGAATAGAGCGCCAGACGCAGCTTGACGTCGGTGTTGGCGCGCATGCGCTTATGCGTGCACTGGCGCAGGAAGCGCAGGCTCCAGGCGAAAAAATACGGATCGAAGCGCAGCCGCACCTTGATGCCGAGATCGTGGTTGTAGAGGCCGCGCAGGAACGTTTTAAGTGCGGCGGGCGAGGCCCAGGCGGTGGCATCGCCAGGAGACACCAGGCCAGCATTCGACCGGCTGGTGCCGCGCGCCGCCGCCGGATGGCGCTCGATCACCGTCACCTCATGGCCGTCGCTGGCCAGACAATAGGCCGCCGCCGTGCCGACGACGCCGGCTCCAAGCACCAGGATTTTCATTCCGCCCCCAGCGCGCTGAACGAGTCCTTGCGGAGAGGCCATATCACCCCAGAGCCGAATTCTTGCTGGTCAGGATGCGCTCCCAGGCAAGCGCATCGGCAACGATCTGGTCGAGGTTGTCGCGCTGCGGAACCCAGCCGAGTTCGCCGCGCGCCAGCTCCGAATTGGCGACCACCGCGGCGGCGTCGCCGGCGCGGCGATCGCCCATCCGTACCTCGAAATCATGGCCGAAGACGCGGCGTACGCTGTCGATGACCTCGAGCACCGAATAGCCGTGGCTGTAGCCGCAATTGGCGACCAGGCTCGATCCGCCGGCACGCAGCCGCTGCAGCGCCAGCCGATGCGCCGCCGCCAGGTCGCTGACATGGATATAGTCGCGCATGCAGGTGCCGTCCGGCGTCGGATAGTCGGTGCCGAACACCTGCATGAAGGGGCGCTTGCCGAGCGCCGTCTCGCAAGCGACCTTGATCAAATGCGTGGCACCGGGCGTCGACTGGCCGGTGCGGCCCTTCGGGTCGGCGCCGGCGACGTTGAAATAGCGCAGCGCCGTATAGCGCAACCCATGGGCAATTGCCGCGTCGCGCAGCATCCATTCGCTCATCAGCTTGGACAGGCCGTACGGCGATTCCGGCGCAAGCTGGGCATCCTCGCGCACCGGCTCCAGGCCCGCGCCGCCATAGACGGCGGCGGTCGAGGAAAAGATGAAATTGGGCACGCCTTCGCGCACCGCGGTCTCGATCAAGGTGCGTGTCTTGCAGGTGTTGTTCTCGTAATAGGCAAGCGGGTCGGCGACCGATTCGGGGACCACGATCGAGCCGGCGAAATGGATGATCGCGTCGACCTTATTGTCGCGAATGATCGAGGCGACCAGTTCCCTGTCGGCGACGTCGCCGACGACGAGCTTTGCTTCCGGAGCCACCGCCCATTCAAAGCCGGTCGAAAGCCGGTCGAGGACGACGACGCTGTCACCCGTGTCCAGCAATTCCCAGACCATATGGCTACCGATATAGCCGGCACCGCCTGTCACCAAAACCGTCATCCGCATCCTCGCTATTCATGATTTATCGGCACTGTCTCAATCGTCGCCTTACTGGAAAACCTGCCGCCAAGCCATTAGAACCTGCGGTAACCGGTCTCATCGGCGCGTGGCATTGTCCTGAAACAAGATTGATCCACATCAAGGGAATAGGCCACGTTCCGTGGTCGTTAGGAACAGGCTCGGGGCGTGGCATTTTGACCAAAAAGGCCAGGTGGACGACGAATGGGCCAATGACTATGATCCCGCGCAAAACTGGGAAGGCGACATGAACTATCAGCGGTTTTTCGAGGAAGCGATCGACCAGCTCCATGCAGAGCGTCGCTACCGCGTCTTCGCCGACCTTGAGCGTATCGTAGGGAAATTCCCGCGCGCCATCTGGCGCGCCAATGGCCGCGCCGAGGAAATTACCGTCTGGTGCTCCAACGACTATCTCGGCATGGGCCAGCATCCGGACGTCATTGCCGCGTTCCAGAAGGCGGCAGGCAAGATGGGGTCGGGGGCTGGCGGCACCCGCAACATTTCCGGCACCAGCAACCCGCTGGTCGAGCTCGAACTGGAGCTGGCCGACCTGCACGACAAGGAAGCCGCACTGGTTTTCACCTCCGGCTTCGTTTCCAACGAGGCGTCGATCTCGACCATTGCAAAGCTGCTTCCCAATTGCCTGATCATCTCGGACGAGCTCAACCACGCTTCGATGATCGAAGGCGTGCGGCGCTCGGGCGCCGAGAAGAAGATTTTCCGCCATAACGACGTCGCGCATCTCGAAAGCCTGCTGCAGACGGCCGGCCGCGAGCGCGCCAAGCTGATCGTCTTCGAGAGCGTTTATTCGATGGACGGCGACATCGCGCCGATCAAGCAGATCGTCGATCTCGCCGAGCGCTACAACGCCATGACCTACATCGACGAGGTCCACGCCGTCGGCATGTACGGGCCGCGCGGCGGCGGCATCACCGAGCGCGAAGGGCTGGCCGACCGCATCGACATCATCGAGGGCACACTGGCCAAGGCGTTCGGCACGCTTGGCGGCTACATCGCCGGCAACACTGCGGTGATCGACGCGGTGCGCTCCTATGCGCCGGGCTTCATCTTCACCACGGCGTTGCCGCCGGCGATCGCTGCCGCGGCAACCACCTCGATCCGCCATCTCAAGCGCTCGCAGGCCGAGCGCGATGCGCAGCTGCGTCAGGCAACACGGACCAAGCAAGTGCTGGCCGCGGCCGGCCTGCCGGTGATGGAGTCGCCTACCCACATCGTGCCGCTTCTGGTCGGCGATCCCGAGCTCTGCAAGATGGCCAGCGACCGCCTGCTCGGTGTGCACGGCATCTACATCCAGCCGATCAACTACCCGACAGTGCCGCGCGGCACCGAGCGGCTGCGCATCACGCCGACACCGTTCCATTCGGACGCGCTGATCGCCTCTCTGCAGGACGCGCTGGTCGAGACATGGGACGCGTTGGGGATTTCCTACGGTTCGGCGGGCCGACCGTCGGTCGCCAAGAGCGACCGCGTCATTCCGTTGCTGGTGCCAAAGTCGGGCGGGTAACTCCGCCGCCACGGGCATCATTGCGGTAGCCGCCTATCGGTGCCGCCTCATTTTTCAGTGCTGCGATGCCTGGCGCGAACCTCAACACACCTCACACACTCTTCATCAATTTCGCCAGCCGGTGCGCGGCTTCCTCGAGCTGGTCGAGACGGCGGTGGAAGCACAGCCTGAGGAAGGCTTCACCGCCGGGGCCGAAGGCGGTGCCGGGAGCCAGGCCGACATTGGCGCGGTCGACCATGTCGAAGGCGGCAGCGCGGGAATCGGTGATGCCGTCGACGGCGAAGAACAGATAGAATGCGCCCTGCGGTACGGTGAACCGGGCCCTGCCGGTTTCGGCGAGAATGCCGCAGACCAAGTCGCGCGCCGCCCTCGCCCGCTCTACCTGTTCGACGATGAAGGCATCGCCCTCGTCGAGCGCGACGACGGCGCCGCGCTGCATGAACTGCGCAACGCCGGAGGTCGAATACTGGACCAGGTTCTCGAACACCTGCTGCAAGGCGGGATGGATCTTGATCCAGCCGATGCGCCAGCCGGTCATCGCCCAGTTCTTGGAAAAGGAATTGACGAACAGGATGCGGTCCTCATCAGCCATGATGTCGATGAAGGACGGCGCGCGGCCATGGCCGTAATGAAACAGCGCGTAGATCTCGTCGGCGATGATCCACAGGCCCCTCTCGCGGGCGAGATCGAGGATCGCCTGCAGCGTTTCCTTGTCGGCGGTCCAGCCGGTCGGGTTGGACGGCGTGTTGACGAACAGCGCCTTGGTTCGCGACGTGATCGCCGCTGCGATCTTGTCGACATCGCAGGACCAGCCATTGCCCGACTGGTCGAGCGTGACCGCGACGGGCACGGCGCCGGCCACCCCGGCGGCGGCGGCGAAGTTCGGCCATGCCGGCGACAGGTAGACGAGTTCGTCGCCCTTGCCGGCCACCGCATCGATGGCCAACTGGATAGCGTGCATGCCGGAGCCGGTGACGATAAATTCTTCGTTGGCGAAAGTCTTGCCGAAATGCCTGGTGTAGTAGCGGGCGAGCGCCTGCCTGAGTTCAGGAATGCCCCGCTGCCAGGTGTAGAAGGTCTCGCCGCCGGCGAGTGCCTTGGCGGCGGCATCGGTGATGAAGGCAGGCGTCGGCAGGTCGCCCTCGCCGGCCCAGAGCGGGATCATGCCGTCGCGGCCGCGGCCACGGTTCATGACGGCGACAATGCCGCTTTCAGGCGCCGCCCGCGCTTCGGCGCGCAGAGTATCGATCAGGGTCATGGATGGATCCGTTTTCGTTTGCTCGACTGCTAGCGTGTTTCAGGGCGGACGAAAACAGAAAACCCCGGCCGCAAGCGACCGGGGTTTTGGTCCAGAAAGGTTCTCGCAGGCGCTATTTTCTGGCGAGGAGATCGCGAATTTCGGTGAGCAGCGCGACGTCGGCTGGCGGCGGAGCGGCCGGGGCGGCCGGTTTCTCGCGCTCCAGACGCTGGCGCAGATTGTTCACCGCCTTGACCATCAGGAAGATGATGAGGGCGAGGATAAGGAAATTCAGCGCCACGGTGATGAAGCTGCCATAGGCGAAGACCGCACCCTGTTTCTTTGCATCAGCCAGCGAGGTTGCATTCACCGCAGAAGACAGGGGTATGAAGTAGTTGTTGAAGTCCAGTCCTCCGAAGATCGCACCTACAATAGGCATGATGATGTCGTCGACCAGCGAGGTGACGATCTTGCCGAAGGCAGCGCCAATGATGACGGCGACGGCCAGGTCCACCACATTGCCCCTGGAAATGAATTCCTGAAACTCTTTCAGCATTCGACTCCTCCTTGTCCTGACCGGCCGTTCTGCCGTCCGCTCCTCCGGCATCGACCGGCAGGCAGAATAGCAAAAACCTGCGGTTGCAACAGGAACAAAAGCTGGTTTCAGCCGGTCACGATTGCCCGACGCAATCGATATGATACGCCGAAAGCCGCGATGGACTCGATCGCCAAGCTGTGATTGCGTCTGCAAGGCCGGATGAAAAAGCCGGCGCAGGGAGGAAGTTCGAGGCGTGCAGGGCTGGTTCATCGTCATCATCGCGATCGCCTATGTGACGTTGCTGTTCGTCATCGCCAGCCTGGGCGACCGCCGCTCGACTTCATCCGGGCCCGGCCGCGCCCGGCCGTTCATCTATGCGCTCAGCCTCGCCATTTACTGCACCTCCTGGACCTTCTTCGGCTCGGTCGGGCTGTCCTCCGAGCGCGGTCTCGAGTTCCTCGGCATCTATATCGGACCGGTCCTGGTGTTCGTGTTCGGCTTTCCGCTGCTGCAGCGCATCGTCAGGCTGGCCAAGACCGAGAAGATCACCTCGATCGCCGACTTTCTCGGTGCCCGCTACGGCAAGAGCTTCGCTGTCGCGGCGATCGCCACGCTGATCGCGACCATCGGCGCCGTGCCCTATATCGCGCTGCAATTGAAGGCGATCTCCGGCTCGGTCAGCCTGATGGTCGAGCACTATACCGGCTCGCCCCCGTCGTTCGATCCGTTCGTCAGCGACATCTCGCTGGTCGTGGCCATGCTGCTGGCGCTGTTTGCGGTGCTGTTCGGCACGCGCCATGCGGATGCCACCGAGCACCAGGACGGACTGGTGCTGGCGGTGGCGGTCGAGACCGTGGTCAAGCTGGCCGCCTTCCTGGCGATCGGCCTGATGGTCATGTTTCTGATCTTCGGCGGGCCGGGCGATATGTTCGACCGGCTCGCCGAAAACACGCAGGTGCGCCAGGCGATGGGCTACAACACCTCACTCGCCACCTGGCTTGTGCTGACATGCCTGAGCGGCTTTGCCATTCTCATGCTGCCGCGCCAGTTCTACGTCACCATCGTCGAGAACCGCAGCGAGGCCGAGCTGCGCACCGCGACATGGGTGTTTCCGCTCTATCTTGTGGCGATCAACCTGTTCGTGCTGCCGATCGCGCTGGCCGGCCTGGAACTGGTCGGCACCAGGACCAGCAGCGACCTCTACGTGCTGTCGCTGCCGCTGTTCAGCGGCCACGACGTGCTGGCGATGGCGGCCTTCATCGGCGGCCTGTCGGCGGCGACCGCGATGGTGATCGTCGAAAGCGTCGCGCTGTCGATCATGATCTCCAACGACTTGGTCATTCCGCTGTTCGTGAGGCGATTGCTGCGGACTACGACATCCGAGAACGAGGACTGGTCGACGCTCATCTTGAATGTGCGACGGGCGGCGATCTTCATCATGCTGTTCATCGCCTTCCTCTACTACCGCGAGAGCACCAACAGCGCGCGGCTGTCCTCGATCGGCCTGATGTCGTTCGCGGCGATCGCGCAGTTCGCGCCGGCAATGATCGGCGGCCTGGTCTGGCGCGGCGCCAACGGAAGGGGGGCGGCACTCGGCATGGTCGCCGGCATCGTCGTCTGGAGCTACACGCTGCTGCTTCCATCGCTCGCCGCGGCCGATACCGGCATCCTCGTCCACGGGCTGTTCGGCTTCGATGCGTTGCGGCCGCAATCCCTGTTCGGCACCGTCGCCGAGCCGCTGAACCATGGCGTGCTGTGGAGCCTGTCTATCAACACGCTGTTTTTTGTGTTCGGCTCACTGTCGCGCGCGTCGGTGCCGCTGGAGCGCATCCAGGCATCGATCTTCGTGCCGCGCGAGGCGGGGCCGCTGCCGAGCCTGCGCCGCTTCCGCACCACCATCACCGTCAACGACCTGAAGGACACGATTGCGCGCTATCTCGGTGTCGAACGCACCGAGCGCTCCTTCCAGTCGTTCGAGAAGAGCAGCGGCACTTCACTGCACGGCAACGAACAGGCCAGCATGGATGTTATCCGCTTCTCCGAGCAGCTTCTGGCCAGTGCCGTCGGCTCCTCTTCGGCGCGGCTGATCCTGTCGCTGCTGCTGCGCCGCAACGACCGCGAATCCAAGGACGCCTTCCGCCTGCTCGACGACGCCACCGAGGCGCTGCAGCACAATCGCGACCTGCTGCAGATCGCACTCGATCAGATGGAGCAGGGCATCACTGTCTTCGACCGCGATTTCCGGTTGATCTGCTGGAACCGCCAGTACCGGGCGCTGTTCGACCTGCCCGACGAGATGGGCCAGGTCGGCGTCTCGCTCGATCGTATCCTGCGCCACCTTGCCGAGCGCGGTGATATACCGGCAGACCAGCGCGTTACCATGCTCAACCGCCTGACCAGCTTCGTCAGCCCCTGGCAGATGGAGTTGAAGACCAGCGGACGCATTCTCGAATTGCGCTCCAATCCGATGCCGGACGGCGGCATCGTCGCCACCTATGCCGACATTTCCGGACGCGTCGAGCAGGATCTGGCGCTGAAGCGCGCCAACGAATCACTGGAACAGCGAGTGAAGAACCGCACCGCCGAGCTCACCCGCGTCAACGAGGAGCTGGCGCAGGCGCAGATGCTGGCCGAGGAGGCCAATCTCGGCAAGACCCGCTTCCTCGCCGCCGCCGGCCACGACATCCTGCAGCCGCTGAACGCCGCCCGCCTCTATTGCTCGTCGCTGATCGAGAAGACCGGCAAGGGACCTGCCGGCAAGGCGGCGATGAACATCGAATCGTCGCTGGAATCGGTCGAGACCATCCTCGGCGCGGTGCTCGACATTTCGCGCCTCGATGCCGGCGCGATGAAGCCGGACGATACGAGCTTCGGCCTCGACGGGCTGCTGCGCCAGATCGGCAACGACTTCCGGCCGCTTGCCGCCGAAAAGAAACTCGAACTCTCGATCATGCCGTCGTCGCTCAGCGTCATGACGGATCGAAATCTGCTGCGCCGGCTGATCCAGAACCTGGTCTCAAACGCCATCAAGTATACGCGCCGTGGCCGTATCCTGGTCGGCGTGCGGCGGCGCGGCGAACTGGCCGAGATCCAGGTTATCGACACTGGCATCGGCATTGCCGGCGACAAGCTCAACACCGTGTTTCGCGAATTCACCCGGCTCGACGAGGGCATGCGCGAGGCGGAAGGCCTCGGCTTGGGGCTCTCCATCGTCGACCGCATCGCCCGCGTCCTGCGCCTCGAAATCCGGATATTCTCCAATCCCGGCAAGGGCACGCGCTTTTCCGTGTTGCTGCCGGTGGTGGCCGTGCAGGCACCGCGGCGCGAGGCCGAGGCGAAGCCGCCTGCCCGTGCCGCGGCCTCGCTTGCCGGGCTGCATGTGCTCTGCATCGACAATGACGGCCGCATCCTCGACGGCATGCGGCTGTTGCTCGAGGGCTGGGGCTGCAGCGTCGACACGCTTTCCGGCGCGGAGGATCTCGACAGGTCCGGTATGCATCGGCCGGACATCGTGCTTGCCGACTATCATCTCGACGACAAGACCGGCCTCGAATTGATCGCCGAGTTGCGTGCGATCCATGGCGAGGACCTGCCGGCCGTGCTGGTCACTGCCGACCGCTCCAGCGAGGTTCGCGCCGCCGCCGGCAGGCTCGACGTGCCGGTGATCAGCAAACCACTGAAACCGGCGATGCTGCGCTCGATGATGGCCAGGGTCAGGCCGCTGGCGCCGGCGGCCGAATAGGAATCAGCCGGCCGTCTGCAACGGGTCGCTGCCGATTTTGGACAAAAGGATCACCGCCTGGGTGCGGCTGTCGACGCCGAGCTTCTGCAGGATGGCCGAGACATGCGCTTTGATCGTCGCTTCAGAGACCCCGAGCTCATAGGCGATCTGCTTGTTGAGCAGTCCCTCGGCCAGCATGCCGAGCACGCGCGTCTGCTGTGGGGTCAGCGCCTGCAGCCGCTTGATCAGGTCGGAAATCTCGGGATCGCGCTCGACGCCGAGATCGACCCCGGCGGGTGCCGCGATATCACCTGCGAGCACCGACTGCACCGCATTGCGGATCTCCTCCATGCTGGCCGATTTGGAGATGAAGCCGGAGGCGCCGAGATCGAGCGCGCGCCGGATCGTCACCGGATCGTCATGCGCCGAGACCACCATCATCGGCACCGCCGGATGGATGCCGCGCAACGAAATCAGGCCGGAAAGACCGCTTGCCCCCGGCATCGAGAGATCGAGCAGCACCAGATCGACATCCTCATTGGCCAGGACCAGCGCCTTGGCGCTTTCGAAATCGCCGGCCTCGTGAATGGCGGCAACATCCCCGATGCCCGCGAGTGCCTCCCTCAATGCACCGCGAAAAAGCGGGTGATCGTCGGCAATGACGAATGTGTAGCCCAACAGTGATATCCCTCCCCGACTCCCATTGGCGATTTTCCGCCTTGCAGGATCTGAACGATTATAACGCTTCGCCTGCTGTTCGGCGTGGCCGGCTTGCTATTCCCGCCCCAGGTCTTTTTGCGAATTGCCTAGGTCTTTTGCGAATTGGGCTTGGCGCCGTCTTCGTCCTTGTCCATGTCCTTGACGATATCCATGAAGCTGCGCAGGAAGCGCTCCATATAGCCCATCGTCTTGTTGAAATCCTCCTCGCTGGGCAAAGTCGATTCGAAACGCGCGGCAAGCGAATTTTCGAGCTTGGCGACGCGTTCGTCGAGCGCCTTCACCGAATTTTGCAGCCGGTCGACCTGATCCTGGAAGGCGGCACGTTCGTCGGCCGCCGTCTTGCAGACGAGCTGACCGGAGCGCTCCTCGCAGAGCGACATGGCGCCGGTTTGCGTATCCATGCGGACATAGCCATTGGCCGATTTTTCCAACCGGTAGCGATCGGCTTCCTCGGAAAAGGCCGACGCCGCGACAAGCGACACCAGTGCTGCGGGGATCAAGACGTGTTTCAGACGCATGTTTTCCTCCATGAGCCAGTTGGCTCAATGTATCACATGTTTGCGCCTGAAATGGGGAAGAGTTCGGAGCCTCCGAAACCCGCTTGCCCCTTCCCCGCATGATCTGTTCGGACTATAGCGCAACCATGTCCGAGATCATCTACAAGATAGTTCCCGAGGCGCTTTGGCGCGAGGCCGAAAGAGAAGGCCGCTTCACCGGCGCGCCGATCGACGTCACCGACGGCTTCATCCATTTTTCCACCGCCGGGCAGGTTCGGGAAACGGCGGCCAGACATTTCGCCGACCGGAGCGGGTTGCTGCTGGTCGCCGTCGACGGGGCGCGTCTCGGCGATGCGCTGAAATATGAGGTCTCGCGCGGCGGCGCCTTGTTCCCGCATCTCTACGGCGCGCTCGGCCTCGATGCGGTCGTTTCGGTGCAGGCATTGCCGCTCGGCGCCGACGGCCGGCATGAATTCCCGGCGCTGGAGGCCGAATGAGCGCGTTCGACCGGATCGGCCAGAAACTGCTGTTCACGCTCGATCCGGAAACCGCGCATGGGCTGTCGATCGCCGCGCTGAGATGCGGGCTGCCGGTCGCCGGTCGTCCGCCGCAGGACAACAGGCTAAAGGTCAGCCTTTGCGGGCTCGATTTCCCGAACCCGCTCGGCATGGCCGCGGGTTACGACAAGAATGCCGAAGTGCCGGACGCGCTGCTCGGCCTCGCTTTCGGCTTCGCCGAGGTCGGCACGATCACACCGCTGCCGCAGACGGGCAATCCGAAGCCGCGCATCTTCCGGCTGCCTTCGGACGGGGCAGTGATCAACCGGCTGGGCTTCAACAATGAGGGCCACGCCGCCGCGGAAAAGCGCCTTGCCACCCGTAAGGGCCGCGCCGGCATCGTCGGAATCAACATAGGGGCCAACAAGGACAGCGCCGACCGCGTCAGTGACTTTGAGAGCGGCGTGATCCGGTTCGCGCGATATGCCAGCTATCTGACAATCAATATCTCCTCGCCGAACACGCCGGGCCTGCGCAACATGCAGGCGCGCGAACAGCTTGGCGAGCTCCTGTCGCGGGTCATGGCCGCGCGTGCGGCGGCACCGGCAAGACCGCCCGTCTTCCTCAAGATCGCGCCGGATCTGGTCGAGGCCGAGCTGGAGGATATCGCCGCCGAGGTCACTGAGAAGCAAATACACGGCGTCATCGTCTCCAACACCACGATCGCGCGAGCCGGCCTGAGCAGCGCCGGCCTTGCCGGCGAGGCCGGCGGGCTTTCGGGGAAACCCTTGTTCGAACGCTCGACGATCGTGCTGGCTAAGATGCGAAAACTGCTTGGGCCGGATCGCGCCATCATCGGCGTCGGCGGCGTGGATTCCGCCGAGACGGCGCTGGAAAAGATTCGTGCCGGCGCCGATCTCGTGCAGCTCTATACCGGCATGATCTATGCCGGGCCTGCGCTGCCGGGACGCATTCTTTCCGGCATGGCCCGTTTCATGGACAGTCATGGGCTGAAGTCGCTGCGCGAGCTTCGCGACAGCCGCCTCGATCACTGGGCAGCGAAACCGCTTTAGCGATCAGCCAAAGGCCGTGCGCATCCGCAGCCGCAATATGGCGAGCAGGCTGAAGCCGCGTACAAGCAGGAACACATGCAACGCCGCCCATAGGCCGTGATTGCCGAAGGCCGGCGACAGGATCAGCAGCGCGGCGCTGAACGCCAGGAACGACACCAGCATCATGTTGCGCATGTCGCGCGACCACGTCGCGCCGATGAAAACCCCGTCCATCTCGAAAGCCAGCGCGCCGCTGAGCGCGGTGAACGCCGCCCAGGGCAAGTAGATGTCGGCAATGGCGCGGACGTCCGTCGAGGTCGTGATCAGGGCGACGAGATCGGTGCCCTCCAGCAGGAGGAAGAGCGTCGCCGTGCCCGCCAGCCCGAGCCCCCAAAGCAGCGTCAGCCGCACCGCCCGGTCGAACGCCGTGGCGGCACGAGCACCGATGGCGCGCCCGGCGAGCTGTTCAGCGGCGGTGGCGAAACCATCGAGGAAATAGCCGGCAATCAGGAAGAGGTTCATCAGCACGGCGTTGGCGGCCAGGGTCAGCGTGCCGAATTGCGCCCCTTGGCGCGTGAACAGCGCGAAGGCGGCGAGCAGCGAAAAGGAGCGGATCATGATATCGCCATTGAGCGACATCATGCGCAGGAATGCCGGCAGATCGAGGACGTGGTGGCGCGGCAACCTGGGCGCCGCCCAAAAGCGCCGGCCGACAATGGCGAGACCAAGCAGCATGGCGACGAATTCGCCGGTGACCGTTGCCCAGGCAACGCCGGCAACGCCCCAGCCGAGCTCCAGGCCAAGCAGGAAGCAGAGGGCGATGTTGATGCCGTTCAGTATCAATTGCAGCATCAGCCCGAGCCCGCCTTCGCCGCGCCCCAGCACGTAACCGAGGATGGCGTAATTGATCAGCGAGAACGGTGCTGCGAGCATCCTGATGTGGATATACACGTCCATCGCCGCGCTGACGCGCGGCTCGGCGCCGATGAACCATTGCCCGGCGGTGGAGACCAGCGGCGCAAGTGCGGCAAGCACAATGCCGGCGACGACCGCGATCAGCACGGCGCGCCAGAACACCGCCTGCTCCTCCAGCGCATCGCCGCGCCCGAAGGCCTGGGCGACCAAGCCGGTGGTGCCGGAGCGCAGGAAGTTGAAGGTGGTGAAGACGACATCGAAGATCAGGGCGCCGGCCGCCAGGCCGCCGAGAAGGGCGGCGTCGCCGAACTGTCCGACCACCGCCGTGTCGACAATTCCGAGCAACGGCGTCGTCAGATAGGCAAGCGTCATCGGCACGGCGATGGCGAGCACCGAGCGGTTGGTGACGACGAAGGCCCTGGCTTCGGGGGCGTGGGCTTCGGTGGGTAAAGCCTGCTCCAAACGCGTGTTGCTTCCTGTTGCCGCTTGATCGGCTAGCCGATGTGCCCCAGTTTGCGGACCTCGCGCAACCATCCACCCCGCTATGGTCAACCGAAACCCGCCTCTGGCGCACCGGCCGTCCCATGCCCTTGCAGATCGTTCATCATCCCGATTACGACGCCGGCTTCGCCGTCAACCACCGCTTCCCGATGAGCAAATATCCGCTGCTGATGGACGCCTTGCGGGCACGCGGCCTGGCGCGGCCCGAAGCGCTCAACATGCCAGCGGCGGCGCGGCCATCATGGCTGAAGCTTGCCCACGCGGCCGACTATGTCGATCAGGTGCTTGCCTGCGAAGTGCCGGTGGGGATCGAGCGCGAGATCGGCTTTCCCGTTGGACCGCGGGTTTCGCTGAGGGCGCAGCTCGCAACGGCCGGCACGGTGCTGGCGGCGCGGCTGGCTTTGCTGAACGGAATCGCCTGCAACACCGCCGGCGGTACCCATCATGCGCGGCGCGCGCAAGGCGCCGGCTTCTGCACCTTTAACGATGTGGCCGTGGCTGCGCTGGTGCTGCTTGCCGAAGCTGCTGTCCAAAACATCCTGGTGGTCGATCTCGACGTGCATCAGGGCGACGGCACGGCGGATATCCTGAACGACGAGCCGCGCGTGTTTACCTTCTCCATGCATGGCGACCGCAACTACCCCGCGCGCAAGATCGCCTCCGATCTCGATGTCGCCCTGCCCGACGGCGCCGGCGATGCAGCCTATCTGGAGCGGCTGGACGCCACCCTGCCGGAGCTGTCGGCGCGAAGGCGCTGGGACCTCGTCTTCTACAATGCCGGGGTCGATGTCCATGCCGAGGACCGGCTCGGCAGGTTGTCGCTCACGGATGACGGGCTGCGCGCCCGCGACGATATGGTGATCCGCCATTTCCTTACGCTTGGCATACCGGTGTGCGGCGTCATCGGCGGCGGCTATTCAACGGATGTCGCAGCACTTGCCGCACGCCATGCCATCCTGTTCGAGGTGGCCGCTGCCTACGACTGAAAATTCACTTCCGGTAGTTAGCGATCCTGAGCAGGATGAACGCCGGCACGACGATCGCAGCACCGAGCAGGATGTAGCCGAGGAAGCGGTCGATGGCGTGGAAGCCCAAATTCCACAGGTCGATAAAGAATTTGCGGATGCCATAAAGCACGTCCATCGGCGACCAGCCGAAAGCGTTCATGACCAGGCCGACGAGGAACGACACCACAAGCAGCTTCAAGATCACCCGGAGCGGCGTATCGCCGAGAAAGCGGTTCAGTGCGGACAAGGCCTGTCTCCACAGTCGGGTGCCGCGATTCGGGCACATGCCCAGAAATACGCAGTCGACCGCGCTGCATCAAGGCGGCGCCTCAAATCGGATTGCGCATCGGCGCCGGGCCATGATATCGGAGGAACAGCGCGGGTATGATGTAATGGTAGCTTGTCAGCTTCCCAAGCTGAACGCGCGGGTTCGATTCCCGCTACCCGCTCCAGCTTCTGCCCCACTGCATTAAACTTGTTTTGGCCAGGCTGAAAACCAGCGAAATTCACAGGCAATTTTTTTATAGCCCGGCTGGCCGTCTTTCATCTGTTTGGCCGATGTGCCAGTTCGTGGAATATCTCACATTGAGGGTCGGCGGGGCCTCGAATGACCCCAACCGGAAAGTCTACCCTTGGCCCGCTGGCTTCTGCTGGCGGGCTTTTTTAAGCATCACGCAATAGGGGCGGACGTGCATCGGCGCCGCTGCTGGCGGGCCTGTCTGGTCGTCTGGCCGACCACGGGATGCGCCCGCTACCCGCTCCAACCCTCAGCCCACCTCTCGCAGAATAAAATCGTGCAGCATCTTGGCTGCCGGCGACAGCGCGCGGTTCTTTACCGTGATCAGGCTGTAGGGCCTGACCTCGATGTCGAATTCGGTCTGGACAACATCGATGGCGCCGGCCAGGCCTTCCGGGTTCTGGATGAACTTCGCGACCTGGATCGACACCGGCGCGATGGCGTCGGATTGCGCGACCATGACCAGAGTCAATAGCAGCGAGCTGGTGTTGAGGATGCGGTCCGGCAGGGCGATGTTTCGGTTCAGGAAGTTGCTCTCCATCGCCTGGCGCAGCGGCGAACCGCCCGACTGGAAGACCCAGTCATAGGCGGCGGTGTCTTCCAGCCGCACTGCCTTGCCCTTGGTCAGCGGATGGCCGCGGCGCACGATCAGGCAGGCCTTCTCGACGCCGATGACTCGCGCTTCGAACAGCCGCGGATTGAGATCGTCGGGGATGCGGGCGATGATGAAATCGTGGCGCGAGGCGATCAGCTCGCGCGCAAGCACGTTCGAGGTCTCGACCTGCATGGTGATTTCGATGCGCGGATAGAGGCGCCGGATCTCGCGGATCGCCGGCACTGCCAGCTCGATCGCCGGTGCTGTCACCGCGCCCAGAAACACCGAGCCACCCTTGCCCGCCTTGAGCTCGAATATCTCACGGTCGACCTCGCGCATCTCGAGCAGGATCGATCGCGCGCGCCGTGCCAACGCCTTGCCATAAGGCGTCAGCGTGATGCCGCGCGGCAGCCTTTCGCAGAGCTTGACGTCGAGCACGGCCTCCATCTCGGCGATCATGCGCGAGGCGGCCGGCTGCGAGATGTTCATGACCTGGGCCGCGGCACTCACCCGGCCGTGCTCGTCGAGGGCCGCGATCATGCGCATGTGACGCAGGCTCAAGCCGCTGCGCAGCAAGGTTCCGCCATCACCCGGAATCTCATCGTAACCGGCTGATATTCCGCCAGGATTTCGCAGCGCCGCCATGATTTTTTCCCTACTCCTACGCCCGGCGCCCCGGCTGAATCCGGCAGCGTCGTCACTAGCCTAAGCCATATCAGTCTCGATATAGCAACCATCAAAGATCGCATTTGACAGTTATGGCAAAGCGACACACCCTTCGCGCGTCCTGAGACTTGACGATCGGTGACGAGGGAAAATTCGTATCGATTGAAACCAGAGTTTCGGGGCCGATTGGGAGGATACCGGAGATCGATTGACGGCAGCGGCGCGTTTGGCGCTCCTGCACGATTGCGCGGCCCACGAAACCCAAGGGTACGCGTCCATCAACCAGGGAGAGTTAATGTGAAGATTATCAAGACACTGGCCGCCGTCGCGGCCCTAGGCATCGCGGCCATGACGCTGCCGGCGCAGGCGGGCGAAGGCCTGATCGGCGTGCTGATGCCCACCAAGACCTCGCAGCGCTGGATCAACGACGGCGACGCCGTCAAGTCCCAGCTCGAGGCTCTGGGCTACACCGTCGACCTGCAATATGCGCAGGACGACATTCCGAACCAGCTCAGCCAGCTGGAAAACGAAATCACCAAGGGCCCGAAGGCGCTGATCATCGCTTCGATCGACGGCACCACGATGGGCGATGCGCTGCAGAAGGCGAATGACGCAGGCGTTGTCGTCGTCGCTTACGACCGCCTGATCAAGAAGACGCCAAATGTCGACTACTACACCACCTTCGACAATTTCGGCGTCGGCGTCATCCAGGCCAAATCGCTGCTCAAGGGCCTCGGCTATCCCGAGAAGAAGGGTCCGTTCAACATCGAGCTGTTCGGCGGTTCGCCGGACGACAACAATGCGTTCTTCTTCTATAACGGCGCCATGTCGGTTCTTCAGCCGCTGATCGACGATAAGACCCTCGTCGTGAAGTCCGGCCAGATGGGCATGGACAAGGTCGGCACGCTGCGCTGGCTGGCGGCAACCGCCCAGGCCCGCATGGACAATCTGCTCTCCGCCAACTACTCGGACGGCAGCCGCGTCGATGGCGTGCTCTCGCCCTATGACGGCCTGTCGCGCGGCATCATCGCTTCGCTGCGCGCCGTAGGCTACGGTACTGCCGATCAGCCATGGCCGATCGTCACCGGACAGGACGCCGAGACCGCTTCGGTCAAAGCGATCATCGCCGGCGAACAGTATTCGACCGTGTTTAAGGACACCCGCGAACTCGCCAAGGCGACGGTCGAACTCGTCGACAAGGTGCTCTCGGGCGGCAAGCCGGAAGGCCTCGACACCACGACCTACAACAACGATGTCAAGGTCGTTCCCTCGATCCTGTTGACGCCGCATGACGTCGACAAGTCGAACTACCAGGCGCTGGTGGTCGACTCCGGCTACATCAAGGCCGAAGAACTGAAGTAATCGCGGTTACAAAGCCTGGGGTCCTGCGCAGGCAGGGCCCCTTTTCGTTGGCGAGCCAGCCCGGTATTGTTTGCGGACCTCGCAGGAGTGGTATTCTCAATGGCATCGACGATTTTGGAGATGCGCGACATCACCAAGACGTTTCCCGGCGTCAAGGCGCTGTCGAACGTCAAGCTCATGGTCGAGGAAGGCGAGATCCATGCCGTGGTCGGCGAGAACGGCGCCGGCAAGTCGACGCTGATGAAGGTGCTGTCGGGCGTGTATCCGTCCGGCACCTATGACGGCCAGATCATCTATCGCGGCGATGAGTGCCATTTCAAAGGCATCCATGATAGCGAACGCAAGGGCATCGTCATCATCCATCAGGAGCTTGCGCTGGTGCCGATGTTGTCGATTGCCGAAAACATCTTTCTCGGCAACGAGCACGCCAGATACGGCGTCATCGACTGGAATGCCAACGAGACGCGCACCAGCGCCCTGCTCAAGAAGGTCGGCCTCAAGGAAGACCCCAACACGCTGATCACCAATATCGGCGTCGGCAAGCAGCAGCTGGTCGAGATCGCCAAGGCGCTCAGCAAGGAAGTGAAGTTGCTCATTCTCGACGAGCCGACCGCGAGCCTGTCCGAAAAGGACAGCCAGGCGCTGCTCGATCTGCTGCTCGAATTCAAGCGGCAAGGCATCACTTCGATCCTGATCTCGCACAAGCTCAACGAGGTGAACCGGGTCGCCGACAAGGTCACCATCATCCGTGACGGCCGGACCATCGAGACGCTGGCCAAGAAGGACATCTCGGAGGACCGCATCATTACCTCGATGGTCGGCCGTTCGCTCGACGACCGCTATCCGCCGCGCGAGCCGAAGATCGGCGAGACCGTCCTCGAAGTGAAAAACTGGTCGGTCTACCACCCCATCCATGCCGAGCGGCAGGTCATCAAGGGCATCAACCTCAACGCCCGCAAGGGCGAAGTGGTCGGCATTGCCGGGCTCATGGGCGCCGGCCGGACCGAGTTTGCCATGAGCCTGTTCGGCCGGTCCTATGGCCGTCGCATCACCGGCGAGGCGTTCCTTAACGGCAAGCCGATCGATGTCTCTTCGGTGAGCAAGGCGGTGGAGCACGGCATCGCCTACGTTACCGAGGACCGCAAGACCTACGGTCTCAACTTGATCGACCACATCAAGCACAACATCACGCTGGCCAACCTGCCCGGCGTGTCGCGCCACGGCGTGATCGACGATTTGCGCGAGCTCTCGGTCGCCAATGATTATCGCGGCAGGACCAATATCCGAGCCTCGAGCGTCTACCAGATGACCGGCAACCTTTCTGGCGGAAATCAACAGAAGGTGGTGCTGTCGAAATGGCTGTTCGCCAATCCGGAAGTGCTGATTCTCGACGAGCCGACACGCGGTATCGACGTCGGTGCCAAGTATGAAATCTATACGATCATCGCGCGTCTCGCCTCCGAGGGTAAGGCAATCATCGTCATCTCGTCGGAAATGCCCGAACTGCTCGGCATCACCGACCGCATCTACGTCATGAACGAAGGACGCATCGTCGGCGAAATGGCGGCGAGCGACGCCAGCCAGGAAAAGATAATGCGCGCCATCGTCCGCGGAGAAGGAAAAGCATCATGAGCACCGAAAGCGCTCCCGGGCCGCAGACCGGCGTTGCCCAGGACCTACAACAGGGACCTCGCATTGCCGTCTCGGCGCTGGTCACCAACCTGCGCGAATACGGGTTGGTGCTGGCGTTGATCGCAATCATGGTGTTCTTCCAGTTCACCACGTCCGGAACGCTGTTCAAGCCGGTGAACCTCAGCAATCTGGTTCAGCAGAACAGCTTCATCATCGTGATGGCGCTGGGCATGCTTCTGGTGATCGTTTCGGGCCACATCGATCTCAGCGTCGGCTCCGTCGCCGGCTTCATCGGCGCGCTGGCGGCGATGATGATGGTCATCTGGCCGCTTGGCCCGTTGAGCAATCCGCTGGTGGTGTCGATCATCTGCCTGATCGTCGGTGGCGCGATCGGCGCGGCACAAGGCTACTGGATTGCCTATCATCGAATACCGAGCTTCATCGTCACACTGGCGGGCATGCTGATCTTCCGCGGCATCTGCCAGGCGCTGCTGGGTGGCGGGTCTTCCGTGGGGCCGCTCCCCGTCGGCTTCAAGGCGCTCAGTTCCGGCTTCATTCCGGACCTGATCGGCCCATTGACGCTGATACCGCCAACCGTGAACGCCGCCGGCAAAACCATTGTCGGCAGCGGCCTGACGCTGCACCTGACGACGATCGTGATCGGCCTCGTCGCCGTGCTCGCCTATGCCTATTTCGGACTCAGGGCACGGCGCACCCGCGAGAAGCATGGCTACGAAGCCGAGCCCTTCTCGCTGTTCGTCGTCAAGACCCTGGTGATCAGCGCGCTGGCGCTGTTTCTCGTCTACCAATTCGCCACCTATAGGGGTCTCCCCATCGTTCTCATGGTGATGGGCGTGCTGATCGCGTTGTTCGTCTTCGTTACCAAACGCATGACGATCGGCCGTCGCATCTATGCGATGGGCGGCAATGCCAAGGCAGCCCAGCTATCGGGCATCAAGACCGAACGGCTGACGTTGATGGTGTTCATCAATATGGGCGTGCTGTCGGCACTCGGCGGCCTGATTATCGCTGCGCGCCTGGGCCAGGCTGTGCCGGCGGCGGGCCTCGGCAGCGAGCTTGACGTCATCGCCGCGGTGTTCATCGGTGGCGCTTCGGCGATGGGCGGTGTCGGCCAGGTCATCGGCGCGGTGGTCGGCGGCTTTATCATGGGCGTCATGAACAACGGCATGTCGATCATGGGCGTCAATGTCGACTGGCAGCAGGTGGTCAAAGGCCTGGTGCTGCTCGGCGCCGTCGTCTTCGACGTCTACAACAAGAACAAGGCTTGAGAGGCAACCAGGAGGCATACGGGTCATATCGCGGCGCTGCCGGGCGACGCGAAAAAGTCCCCCGAAGGACCTGATCCGCGAGCGCAATCCGGACGAAGAATTTCAACCGAGGCGAGGACAGGGTCCGGGCCGCGCAGGGTAGGGTTTGCCGAGAAAGGCAGGCCAGCCCGCAATTCAGAGAGGGTTACCATGCTGATCTCACAGATCCTCGACGACGCCGAGACGATCCGCGTCGTTGCCCGCAACGGCGGCAAGACCCGCGTCATCAACGGCGCCCGCAGCGTCTATTCGCTGGCGATGGAGGCCGCGCGCACCGGCAGCGGGCTTGTCGCCCTGATCGAGCGCAAGGGCTTTGGCGAAACCGTCGATCTCGACGCAGCCTACAAGAAGGGGCGGCTGCTGTCGCCGATCAACCATCCCGATCCGGCGCATCTCCATCTCACCGGCACCGGGCTGACGCATCTCGGCTCCGCCGCGACCCGCGATTCCATGCATAAGAAGCTCAGCACGGACGGCGAGGAACAGCTGACCGATTCCATGAAGATGTTCCGCATGGGGCTTGAGGGCGGCAAGCCGGCGAAGGGCCAGACTGGCGTGCAGCCGGAATGGTTCTACAAGGGCAATGGCACCATGGCAGTGGCGCCCGGGGCGCCGCTTATGTCGCCGGCCTTCGCCCAGGATGCCGGCGAGGAGCCGGAAATCGCCGGTATCTATGTGATCGGCGACGACGGCGCCCCGTTCCGCGTCGGCTTCACGCTGTCGAACGAGTTTTCCGACCACGTCACCGAGCGCGTGAACTATCTCTTCCTTGCCCATTCCAAGCTGCGCAACGCTTCGTTCGGGCCCGAAATCCTGATCGGCGATCTGCCGTCCGACATCCGCGGCGCCTCACGCATCCTGCGTGACGGCAAGCTGCTTTGGGAAAAGCCGTTCCTGTCGGGCGAGGCGAACATGTCGCACACCATTGGCAATCTCGAGCATCACCACTTCAAATACTCGGCCTTCCGCCAGCCGGGCGACGTGCATGTGCACATGTTCGGCACGGCGACGCTGTCCTTCGCCGACGGCATCAGGACCGAGGCCGGCGACGTGTTCGAAATCGAGGCCCAGGATTTCGGCCTGCCGCTGCGCAACCCGCTTGAAATCGAGCAGCCGGTGAAGGTGGCGGTGAAGGCGTTGTAAACTGGTGACAGAATTCAGGGGCGAAAGATGAACGGCCTGCGGATTGGCACTGTGTTCGTAAGTTTAGTCCTGTTCCTCGCCTATTTCTCCCCAGCGGCTTACAGCGCCGGACAATGCAGCGCAAAATCCTATCGCGAAGCCCGGATGTCGATGACTAACCGGCTTCTGGCCACCGGCTATTCGAAATCGCAAGTGAGCTTTCTGATGCGCAACGCGGATCGCATGACGTCCGCACTCCGCGCTGACAGAATGAACGACAATGGCAGAGCCTGCGGTATCGACTCCGCCAGAGCCCATGTGCTGGGATGTCTCGGCAAGCAGTTGTTCCCCTTGCAGTCCAGCTCAAGCGCCTCACTTGACGAGAAGCAAACCAGAGGATTTTGGGGGAAGAAGCGATTGGCAGTGCGAGAACTGCTCTTTATCGGTCAGTTTCATGGCTGCCTTGGCGCCGCGAAAGAATATCTGTTTCGCGGCTGACGGCTTGTTCGCGGCTGACGGCTTGCGAACAAGCTCAGCGCGCGGCGCGGAAATGCTTGGACAGTTTCAGGCCCTGCGCCTGATAGTTCGAGCCGAGATCTGTGCCGTAGAGCGCTTGCGGCCGTTTCAGCATGTGCTCGTAGACTAGCCGCCCGACGATCTGGCCGTGGTCGAGGATGAACGGCACTTCATGGCTGCGTACCTCGAGCACCGCCCGGCTGCCGGTGCCGCCCGACGCCGAATGGCCGAAACCCGGGTCGAAGAAACCGGCATAATGGACGCGGAACTCGCCGACCAGCGGATCGAAGGGCGTCATTTCGGCGGCGTAGAGCGGCGGCACATGCACCGCCTCGCGCGACACCAGAATATAGAATTCGTCCGGATCGAGCACCAGCTCGCCGGCACCGCTCTTGTAGAGCGGCTCCCAGAAATCGACGACATCCTGCGCGGCGCGCTTGTCGACGTCGACCAGGCCGGTGTGGTGCTTGCCGCGATAGCCGACCAGCCCGTCCTTGTCGCCGTCGAGATCGATCGACAGCGCGATGCCACCGCCTGAGATATTGGGTGGTTCGGTGGCGACCAGCATTTCGGCGCGGTGCAACTCGTGCAGCTCGCTTTCCGACAAAAGCGCATTGCCGGTGCGGAACCTGATCTGCGACAGCCGCGAGCCGGTCCGCACCACGATCGGGAAGGTGCGCGGGCTGACCTCCAGATAGAGCGGGCCTTCATAGCCGGCGGCGATCTTGTCGAACTCGTGGCCGCGATCGGTCATTACCCGGGTGAAGATATCGAGCCGTCCGGTCGAGCTTTTCGGGTTGGCGGAGGCGGAAATATGCACGGGCAGCGCCAGGCTTTCGAGCAGCGGCACGATGTAGACGCAGCCGGTTTCCAGCACGGCACCATCGGCGAGGTTGATCTCGTGCAGCTTCAGCCGGTCGAGCTTATCGACAACCCTGTGGTCCGGGCCGGGCAAGAAGGAAGCACGCACCCGCCAGGCCTTGTCGCCGAGCCTGAGGTCAAGGCTGGCCGGCTGGATCTGATCGGCATCGAGCGTGCGCGGCGATTTCAGCGCGCCCGACTGGAACAGCGCGGAAATATCCTGATCGGGAAGAATGCCTGTCTGCCGCAAGGGTCTGGCTCCGTTCGAACGCCGGGCGAGGTCTTGTTCTGTCGCAGGTCCGACCGTGGACGCCTTTGGCACCTGCTTGGTACAACCCTCTTAATCATGCCGGCAATTGACGCAAGCGTGGCGCGGGTCTAAAGGTCGTTATCCCGTGGTGATTTGGCCGGTCGGCTTGCAGCCACGTTAAACAAGTCGCTAAAGGACCGTCGGGCCGCAAGGCCATATGGACCGGTTGCGACTTTCGCGACCGGTTTTTTGTTGTTTGGACCATTTTTGGTGTTGGATAGAATGATGAACAAGAAGCGCGACTGGAAGCCTCAGACCGCACTCGTGCATGCCGGGACGCTGCGTTCCGGCTTCGGCGAGACCTCCGAGGCGATGTATCTCACCCAAGGCTATGTCTACGAGACGGCGCAAGCGGCGGAAGCCCGCTTCAAGGGCGAGGAGCCGGGCTTCATCTATTCGCGCTATGCCAACCCGACCGTCGACATGTTTGAAAAACGCATGTGCGCGCTGGAAGGCGCCGAGGACGCGCGCGCCACGGCATCCGGCATGGCGGCGGTGACGGCAGCACTGCTGTGCAGCGCCAAGGCGGGCGACCATATCGTCGCGGCGCGCGCGCTGTTCGGCTCCTGCCGCTGGGTGGTCGAGACGCTGGCGCCGAAATACGGCATCGAGGCAACACTGGTCGACGGCACAGACATCGCCAGTTGGGAAAAGGCGGTCAAGCCGAACACCAAACTGTTCTTCCTGGAAAGCCCGACCAATCCGACGCTGGAGGTGGTCGACATCGCCGCCGTCGCCGCACTTGCCAACTCGATTGGCGCCAGGCTGATCGTCGACAATGTCTTCGCCACGCCCTTGCAGCAGAAACCCCTGCAGCTCGGCGCCCACATCGTCGTCTACTCCGCGACCAAGCATATTGATGGCCAGGGGCGCTGTCTTGGCGGCATCGTCCTGTCGGACAAGAAATGGATCGACGAGAACCTGCACGACTATTTCCGCCACACCGGCCCCAGCCTCTCGCCCTTCAATGCCTGGACGCTGCTGAAAGGCCTGGAGACGCTGCCGCTGCGCGTACGTCAGCAGACGGAAAGTGCCGGCCGCATCGCGGATTTCCTCGCCGAGCGCCCGCAAATCGCCCGCGTCATCTATCCCGGCCGCGCCGACCACCCGCAAGCGGCCGTGGTCCAGAAGCAGATGTCGGGCGGCTCGACGCTGATCTGCCTGGATGTGAAGGGCGGCAAGCAGGCGGCCTTTGCCTTCCAGAACGCACTCGAGATCGTGCTGATTTCCAACAATCTCGGCGATGCCAAGAGCCTGATCACCCATCCGGCGACGACGACGCACAAGAACTTGACCGATGAGGCTCGCGCCGAGCTCGGTATCGGACCGGGAACGCTCAGGCTTTCCGTCGGCCTGGAAGATGCCAACGATCTGCTCGAAGATATCGAGCAAGCGCTGAGAGCTGCCGGATAAGGACTGGCCGAACAGAGGCGAGCGGGGATGCGCCGATCAGGCGCCGGACGGGGTCTCTTCCAGCTCCGCGACGGCCTTGGTCTGGATGGTCATCACGTTGCCGCGCCAGTCGACGGCGCCGCTCAGCCATCCGCGCGCCCAAATGGCGGGAAGCATCAGGTCTCGCGCCATCATCGCCGGGATCGTGCGCGGCGACAGGTGCCATCCCTTGGCCGAGGCCAAGACGCATTCCGGCAGGTAGGCCGCGACCAGCACGGCGATGGCGGTTGCCGGCAGGCTGCCGCCGGCGTCAGCCGCGGCGATCAGCGCAAGCACCAGCGGCGGCGCCGCGCCGATCAGGATTTCGGGGGCAAAGAACAGTGCAAAGGTGACGCGGCGCAGCCGCGCCCAGCGCGCCTGCCGCGACCAGATCTCGCCAAGCGTGCGCCGGCCGAGCGGCTGTTCGAAGGGCGAGGCGACAAGATTGACCCGCAGTCCGAGCCCGTTGACCAGCTTGGTCGCGGCGGCGTCCTCGGCGATCTCGGCAGCAAGCGCGCGGATGCCGCCATTGGCATCGAGCATCGGCTTGTTCCACAACATGCTCTTGCCCCGCGCGAAGCCGAGGCCGAGCGCCTCTCCAGCGTACTGCCAGCGTGCCTGCAGCGTGTTGAGAAAGGCGCATTCGACCTCCCCCCAAAACCCGTCCGGCCGCGAGCCGATCGGCGTCGAGCAGACGAGGCCGGTATCGGGCCGCCATGCCGCCATCAGCTGTTGGACATAATCGCTCGGCATAAGCACGTTGGAATCGGCAAGGATGACCCAGCGATAATGGGCCGCCTCCCAACCCTTCACGCAATTATTGAGTTTTGGATTGCCGCTGATGCGGTCGTCACCGACTAGAAGGCGGGCGCGAATAGCTGGAAACCGCGCCATTGCGGCGGTGATCGGCTTGACCACCGGGTCATCGGTATGGGCGACGCAGAAGATGAGTTCGTAGCGCGGCCAGTCGAGGGAGAAGGCGCGCTCCAGAGTCTCTTCGGCAAACGGCTCGACGCCGCGCGCCGGGACGACGATCGATACCGGCGGCGCGTCGGCCGCGGGCGGTGCAATCCTGGCTGGTCGCTTCAGCTTCAGCGAAGCTAACAGGATGCTGGCGAGATTTGAAAGAAGGAGGGCTATGGAAAGGAGGGCGGCTGCGAATGTCGGTTCCATCGAGATCTGGTCACTCCAGAAATGCCGGCCGCATGACGGCCGTTTTCAACAATTCGACAAAACGCTGAGTCGCCCAGCACAAGCCTGCACACCATCATTGTCATGTGTCACTCAAATGACATTGTTTTTCGGCACCTGCGCTTGAGATCGGGCAAGAAGATGCCGCGCATCGTTGACCAAACTGCGCTGAGCATCGAAAGTTCCATCTACATTGCTTTGGAGCAGTTCATGTACAGCGCCGTCACCCGCAACATCGAAGTGCAGGTCAGGCCGTTCTATCTGGAGGATCACTCCGACCCGCCGCAAAACCGCTATGTCTGGGGCTACCAGGTGACCATCGACAATCAGTCGGATGAGTTCGTGCAGCTTCTATCACGCTACTGGCACATTACCGACGGCACCGGCAAGGTCGAGGAAGTGCGCGGTCCCGGGGTCGTCGGCGAGCAACCCGGACTCAACCCCGGCGACAGCTATCAGTATACGTCTGGATGCCCGCTCTCGACCCCGTCCGGCATCATGGTCGGGCACTACACAATGCGCAACAAACGGGGCGAGACGTTCGACGTTGCCATCCCCGCCTTCTCGCTCGATTTGCCAGGCACGCGGCGCACCGTCAATTGAGGCTCGTCATCCAGCCGCTGCAAACTCCGCCGGGTCGAAGTCATATTGCTTCGAGCAGAATTCGCAGGCGACGTGAATGCTGCCATCCTCGGTGCTGTCCCTGATCTCCTCGGCGGAAAAGCCTTCGAGGATGCCGCGGATCTTCTCCCTCGAGCATGAGCACTGGTCGGCGACCGGCACCCCGCCGAAGACGCGGACGCCATGCTCGTGGAAAAGCCGGTAAAGCAGCCGTTCGGCGCCGATCGTCGGATCGATCAGCTCGGTCGGTTCAATGGTACCAAGCAGCGCCAGCAGCTCCTGCCAGGAATTGTCGGTCGGGTCGTGGATTTCCTCACGCGGATCGCCGTCGCCACCGGGAAGGTCGGGTACGCGCATGCGCTCCGCCGACTGCGGCAGGAATTGTGCCAGCAAGCCACCGGCCCGCCATTGCTCGCGGGCACCGCCGACGCCGGGCGTCAGAAGCTTGGCAACCGAAAGCCGGAGGTCGGTCGGAATCTGCTCCGACTGGCGGAAATAGGTGCGTGCGGCATCTTCCAGTGTGACGCCGTCGAGCTGGACGATGCCCTGGTAGCGTTGCGTGTGAGCGCCCTGGTCGATGGTCAGCGCCAGGACGCCGCTGCCGAGTAGCGTCTGCGGTGACGTCTCGCCGGCAGAAGTCAAAGCCTGCAGCCGGTCGGCATCGAAGCGGGCATAAGCGCGCAGCGCGTGCGGCGTGGAGAAATCCGCGACCAGCATGTCGACCGGCCCGTCGGTGCGGGTCTGCAGAATGAACTTACCCTCGAACTTCAGCGAAGTTCCGAGCAATACCGTCAGCACACAGGCTTCGGCCAGGAGCCGGGCGACCGGCTCGGGATAGTCGTGGCGGCTGAGAATAGCGTCGAGCATCGACCCGAGCTGGACGGTGCGGCCGCGCACGTCGAGCGGGCCGACCTCGAACGGCACGACATGGTCGTCGCCGGCGTAGCCGAATTCGCCGAGCTTGGGTTTATGTTCAGCCAATTGATGAGTTTCCAACATGACAAAGCTCCGGGGCGCGGCGATGCCGCCCTCCGGGGCGCATGCGACGAGACGCGCTCGATTTGCGTGATGCGCCTGAGATAGGCACCACCCACTTCCGGATCAAGGCGGCCCGGATCAAGGCGGCGCAGATCAAGGCGGCGCGGATCAGGCCGGCCCGGATCACCGCGGCCCGTATCAAGCGCCCAGGCACCAGGCCAAGACCGCCTTCTGGGCATGGAGCCGGTTCTCGGCCTCATCGAACACCACCGAATGCGGCCCGTCGATGACCTCGTCGGTAACCTCCTCACCGCGATGCGCCGGCAGACAGTGCATGAACAGCGCGTCCGGCTTGGCTTTCGCCATCAGTGCCGCATTGACCTGATAGGGCAAGAAGACATTGTGGCCGCGGGCACGGTGCTCCTGGCCCATCGACACCCAGCAGTCGGTGACGATGCAGTCGGCCTCGTGAACGGCCTCCTCGGGCGAACGGGTGAATTTCAGCTTGCCGCCATTGGCTTTCGACCAGTCGACATGTTTCTGAGCCGGTTCGCTGCCCTCGGGCACGGCGACGTTCAGCTTGAAGCGGAACCGCGCAGAAGCCTCCAGCAGCGAATGCAGCACGTTGTTGCCGTCGCCGGTCCAGGCGATCGTCTTGCCGGCCACCGGACCGCGATGCTCTTCGAAGGTCATGATGTCGGCCATCAGCTGGCAGGGATGGGTCTCGTCGGTCAGCCCGTTGATGACGGGGACCGTAGCGTTTTCCGTCAGTTCCAGCAGCCGGTCATGCGAGGTGGTGCGGATCATGATGGCATCGACATAGCGCGACAGCACCTTGGCCGTGTCGGCAATGGTCTCGGAACGGCCAAGCTGCATCTCGGTGCCGGTCAGCATGATCGTCTCGCCACCCAACTGCCGCATACCGACGTCGAACGACACGCGCGTGCGCGTCGACGGCTTGTCGAAGATCATTGCCAGCACCTTTCCTTCGAGCGGCTTGGTGCGTTCGCCGGCCTTGAGCCTTGCCTTTCGCACAGCTGCGTCGTCGAGCATGAAGCGCAGATCGCCTTCGGAAACGGCGGAAAGATCGGTGAAATGGCGAAGGGACATCAGGAATTCCAGGATTACTTCGCGGCGGCAGCGACGATGGCATCCGCCAGGCTTTTGGCGCCGGCACGAATGCGCTCGAGCGCTTCGTGGATCTCGGCGTCGGTGACGGTGAGAGGCGGCAGCAGGCGGATAACGTTGTCGCCGGCCGGAACCGTCAAGAGATGCTGGTCACGCAGTGCCACCGTGACCTTGGTGTTGGGCATCGCGCATTTAAGCCCGAGCATCAGGCCGGTGCCCCTGATGCTTTCGATAACATCCGGAAATTCGTCGGCGACACCGGCAAGCCCCTGCTTCAACAGCAGCGCCTTGCGCCGGACGTCCTCGAGAAAGCCGTCTTCCAGCACCACGTCGAGCACGGCGTTGCCGACCGCCATCGCCAGCGGATTGCCACCGAAGGTGGTGCCGTGCACGCCGGCGGTCATGCCGACCGCTGCCTCGTCGGTGGCGAGGCAGGCACCCATCGGAAAGCCGCCGCCGATGCCCTTGGCCACCGCCATGAGGTCGGGTGTGACACCCGCCCACTCATGCGCGAACAGCTTTCCGGTGCGGCCGACGCCGCATTGGACCTCGTCGAAAATCAGGAGCAGCCCGTGCTGATCGCAGAGCTGCCGGAGGCGCTTCAGCGATTGCGTCGGCACTTGCCTGATGCCGCCCTCGCCTTGCACCGGCTCGATCAGGATCGCCGCGGTTTCAGGCGTGATCGCCTTTTCGGCGGCGTCGATATCGTCGAAACCGACCTGGTCGAAGCCGTCGACCTTGGGGCCGAAACCTTCCAGGTATTTGTACTGGCCGCCGGCGGCGATGGTCGCCAGGGTGCGGCCGTGGAACGCGCCTTCGAAGGTGATTGTGCGGTAGCGCTCGGGATGGCCCTTGACGAAGTGGTAGCGCCGCGCCGTCTTGATGGCGCATTCGAGTGCCTCTGCGCCGGAATTGGTGAAGAACACCTTGTCGGCGAAGCTGGCGTCGGCCAGCCGCTCGCCGAGCCGGCTCTGTCCCGGAATCTCGTACAGATTGGAGACGTGCCAGAGCTTGGCGGCCTGCTCGGTGAGGGCCGCGACCAGATGCGGATGGCTGTAGCCCAACGAATTCACGGCGATGCCGCCGGCGAAGTCGAGATATCGCTCGCCCTTATCGGTGACCAGCCAGGTGCCTTCACCGTGGTCGAAAGCCAGGGGTGCGCGAACAAAGGTCTCGAAAAGCGCCGAACCGCTCATTATATGCGTCTCCGGAACCGGAAAAATCAAAAAGCCGCCAAAGCGGCGGCCCTTGTGGCTTATCGTGTTTTTCGGCCGTGAAGTCAACGAAAAGGTCGCGTAAGGACGTGCGGCAAGCCCTCCAGCACAACGCCGGCTCGTAAGTGACCGGGCAAGTTGGGGAAAACCGAAAAAACCGATTCGTGTTGGCCTTGGGACTCTTGTCACCGAGTCAGCGCATAAGGTAATTGTAGTAGAGAAATAACTAGATTTCGTGCGGCGGACCTAATCACCCGATATATGTGGTGTCTGCCCGGCAGAAGCCGGGTCGGGAATGGATTCCGATTGCCGCACGTTTCAGCAGGAGCGCGGTCTCATGAACTGGACTGACGAGCGAGTCGAACTTCTCAGAAAATTGTGGTCGGAGGGCCTCAGCGCCAGCCAGATCGCCGCGCAGCTTGGCGGGGTCAGCCGCAATGCGGTCATCGGCAAAGTGCACCGGCTGAAACTGTCCGGTCGCGGACGCACGACCGCCTCACCGGCACGCCAGAAGAAGACGGTACAGGGATCGACGATCCAGAAATCGGTGTCGCGGGCAGCAAGCGCCACGCGCCATGCCACCACGTCGATGTCGATCGGTGCGACCGCGCTCAAGGCGCAGTTCGATGCCGAACCGGTGGCGCGCCACTATATCCGCCCGGTCGAGAACGTCGTCGTGCCGATCTCGCGGCATCTGCAACTCGTCGAGCTGAACGAGCGCACCTGCAAATGGCCGAATGGCGATCCGCTTTCGGAAGACTTCCATTTCTGCGGCAACGACGCCGCCGAAACCGGGCCCTACTGCAAGTATCATGCCCGCGTGGCGTTTCAGCCGGCATCCGAGCGGCGGCGGAGCAGGTGAATGGTGAATGGTGAATGGTAGCGGGTTGAGCTTGGAGTAAGAAGCAAGGCTCTTGTCTAGCCCTATTCACTATTCACCATTCACCCCACTTCATAGCCACCCATTCTTGCGAAACCGCCAGTAAAGAAACGTGCAGATCAGGGCAATTGCCGCCAGGACGGCCGGGTAGCCATACTCCATCCTCAGTTCCGGCATGTCGCTGAAATTCATGCCGTAAATGCCGGCGAATGCCGTCGGCACGGCCAAGATGGCGGCCCATGAGGCAAGCTTCTTGGAGATCGCCGTCTCCTGGCTTTGACCGACCAGAAGGCTCGCCTCGAAGGCGAAGGCGAGAACCTCACGCAGGCTGTCGATCTTTTCCTGGACAGTGCGGATGTGGTCGGTGACGTCGCGAAACAGCGGGTGCATGGCTGTGTGGATTTGCGGCAGATCGGCGCTGGTGAGCCGCCGGCAGACCTCCACCAGCGGCAGGGCCGCATTACGCAGGCGCAAGAGATCGCGGCGCAGCATATAAAGCCGTTCGATATCGGAGCCGGTCATCGGTTTCAGCAGAACCTTGTCCTCGATCGCCTCGACCTCGTTTTCGATCTGCTCGAGCACCGGCATGTAGTTGTCGACGATGAAATCGAGAATGGCGTAGAGGACGAAATCCTCGCCCTTGGCAAGGGAATGCGGGCAGCTTTCCCAATGCTGGCGAACGGCGGCGTAGGAGGTCGACGGGCCATGCCTGACGCTGACGATATAGCCGGCGCCGACGAACAAATGTGTCTCGCCGAAGGTGACACGGCTGTCGATCAACTGCGCCGTGCGGGCAACGATGAACAGGGCATCACCATATTGCTCGATCTTCGGCCGTTGGTGCGGATGCTCGGCGTCCTCGATCGCCAGCTCATGCAGATGGAATTGCGCCTGGACGCGCAGCAACAAATTGCGGTCGGGCTCCAGCAGTCCGATCCAGACCACGTGGCCCGGCTTCCCGGCCCATTCACCGGCTTCCTCGATCGGTATGTCGGCGATGCGCCGCCCAGCCGTATAGACACCGCAGGCGATTATGCCCGACAGCGGCGGCGCAGGAGCAAACTCGCGGACATATTCCATCGCAGCCTCCTGAAGGCGGGGCCTTCATCGCGGAACTGAGAAGTCGGCGCGTCGAAAGCTTAGCGCAATTTTCTGTCAGGTGGCGAATCCGAAATTCGCATCGGTGTCGGGAGAACTCACTTCGCCGGTGGCGTTGCAGGAAGAATAATCTTGTCCGTCTTGTCGCCCTTTGGACGATCGGCCGGCATCTGATCGCCGGTGACGATATAGTAGATCGTCTCGGCGATGTTGGTGGCGTGGTCGCCGATGCGCTCGATGTTCTTGGCGCAAAACAGGAGATGTGTGCAGGGGGTGATGTTGCGTGGGTCTTCCATCATGTAGGTCAGCAATTCGCGAAACAGCGACGTGTACATGGCGTCGATCTGGTCGTCGCGGTCGCGCACGAAACCGATTTTCTCCACCGACCGCGACGCATAGACGTCGAGCACTTCCTTGAGCTGGGTCAGTGCCAGATTGGCCAAAGCCTCGAGGCCGCGGAACAGACTGTTCGGCTGGCGCCCGTCTGCGACCGCAACCACCCGCTTGGCGACGTTCTTGCCGAGGTCGCCTACCCGTTCGAGGTCCGCCGAGATGCGGATCGCGCCTACGATCTCGCGCAGATCCGTCGCCATCGGCTGGCGCTTGGCGATGATGATGATCGCCTTGTCGTCGATCTCGCGCTGTCCCTCATCCAGAACCAGGTCGTCTCGAATGACTTTCTGGGCAAGCCCCGGATCCGCATTAACCAACGCCGCGACCGCCTGCTCGACCATGCGCTCGGCATGCCCGCCCATCGCCGCGATGCGCTTCGACAGATATTTCAGCTCCTCGTCATAGGCGCTGACGATATGCACGGACTGCATGGACGAAATGCCTTCCCGGGATCTCGTGGTTGAGTCGTTCCCTCGAATCCCCGCTGATACGCTAGCCGGATGACAGAAAAAAGAAACGGCCCATTATGTGCTAGAGATAGTACCGCGTCAGCGAGCCGGCAAATGGACCGTGAACGCAGCGCCCTTGCCGACCTCCGACCTGATGGAGAGCCTGGCGTTGTGGCGGGTCAGGATATGCTTGACGATGGACAGGCCAAGGCCGGTGCCCTTCTGGGTCCGGCTGTTCTCTACGTCGACGCGGTAGAAGCGCTCGGTGATGCGCGGGATGTGTTCTTCGGGGATGCCGGGGCCGAAATCCCTGATGGTGACGTCGATGCCCGGTTCGGGATCGCTATCGCTGCGCGTGATCGACACCACGACGCGTCCGCCCGACTGACCGTATTTGCAGGCGTTTTCCAGCAGATTTTCGAAGACCTGGAAAAGCTCGTCCCGATCGCCGGGCACGTCGAGCGGCCCTTCCGCGAAATCACGCTCGATGACGACGCCGTTTTCCTTTGCGAGCGGCCCAAGCGAATCGATGACGCTGTCGATGGCCTGGCGCAGGTCGACCTCGGTTCCCGGCTTGAGATAGGGCTTCATCTCTAGGCGCGACAGCGACAGAAGGTCGTCGATGAGGCGCGCCATGCGGCTGGTCTGGTTCTGCATGATCTGCAGGAACTGCTCGCGCGCCACGGGGTCGTTGCGGGCCGGCCCGCGCAGCGTCTCGATGAAGCCGGTGATCGAGGCGAGAGGCGTGCGCAGCTCGTGGCTGGCATTGGCAATGAAATCGGCACGCATTCTGTCGATCCGGCGCGCCTCACTCTGGTCCTTGAACACCAGCACGTAGAGATCCGTGGCATGGCCGACAGAAGACGCGCTCACCCGATAGGCTCGTTCGACCGGCAGCTTTTCTATGTAGTCGACGCTGTCCGAAGCGACGTTGCCCGCCAAGATACTATCCAGCAAGGCCTGCATTTCCGGCGCGCGGAATTTCAGCGACAGCGACATGCCGGGGGCAATTCCGCCAAAGGCGGCAAAGGCGGCGGCGTTGGCGTGGACGATGGCGGCGGAGCGATCGAAAATGATCAGCGGATCGGCAACCGCCGCCGCGAGATATTCGCCGGAAAGCCGTTGCAGACCGCTCGCCTCGATGGCCGCGGCATTTTGGGTCGATTGACGCGCGACGCCGGCCGGCAGCATCGCAGCGGCAACCAGCACGACGCCTGCCAGGAGCACCACATAGCCGGACATGCCGGCAAAACCATAGACCATCAGCACCGCAATTAAGGCAGCCGCCAGCAGCCAGCGGCTGTTCCACAGCCGCATGGCGACGGCTTGCGCCCTGCCTTTCCGCTCTGTGCCGATGTCGGCCATTTGCGCTCCGTCTGCGGCCACTTCAAGAACTTCCTGCTGGACCGGCGCTAGAGCACAGTGCGTCCAATTGGGCGCACAAAGGACGCTCTACCACTTTATATGCTGCATCGTTCTTTCCGAAAATCGATTCCGATTTTCGGGCCGATGCAGTAAGGCTCCCAATAGCATGAGTCCGGAAGCTGGAAAGGTTCGCCTCGATGAAAAACGCGAAGGAAATCCCCGCCGCACCCTCATCGGGGCCGCTGAAGATCATGATCGACGGCAAGGAGCGGGAGTTCGACATCGAGGCCCCCACGCTTCCCCACTGGGTCGAGGACCGCAAGCTGACCGCCGGCGGCTATCCCTACGACAAGAAGATGAAGAGCGAGGAGTATGACGAGAGGCTTGAGAAGCTGCAGATCGAGCTGGTCAAGGCGCAGGCGTGGCTGCAGTCGACAGGCAAGCGGGTAATGTCGCTGTTCGAGGGGCGCGACGCTGCCGGTAAGGGCGGCACGATCTTCGTTTTGCGCCAGTATCTGAACCCTCGCACGGCGCGCAACGTGGCGCTGACCAAGCCAACACCCACCGAGCTTGGACAATGGTACTTCCAGCGCTACGTCGACCACTTCCCGACGTCGGGCGAATTCGTCACTTTCGACCGCTCCTGGTATAACCGCGCCGGCGTTGAACCGGTGATGGGATTCTGCACGCCCGAGCAGCACGAGCAATTTCTGGACGAGGTTCCGCATTTCGAGCGGATGATCCGCAACGAGGGCATACATTTCTTCAAATTCTGGCTGAACATCGGCCGGGAAACGCAGCTCGAGCGATTCCATGACCGCCGCTGGAGCCCGCTGAAGAGCTGGAAGTTTTCGCCAATCGACATCGCCGGCATCACCAAATGGGACGACTACACCAAAGCGCGCGACCTGATGGTCGAGCGCACGCACAAGGAGTTCGCGCCTTGGATCATTGTGCGGGCGAACGACAAACGGCGCGCGCGGCTGGCCGTCATGCAGCGCATTCTCCTTTCGCTTCCCTATGACGGCCGCGACCTCGACGTCATCGGCAAGGAGGACAAGAAGATCATCGGCGAAGGGCCGACTTTACTCGAAAAATAAGCTCACCTCATCGATACGCGGCTTTCATGCCGCCAGCCGGGCAATCCGCTGCAGTCGCTTCAGCGTGGTGTCGTCCTGCAGCGCCTGCTGGAAAAGCGAGATCTCCTGGTCGATGCGGTCGCAGAGCGCGCCGGTGTCCCCCCTGAGCAGGTCGCGCGTCTGCAGCAGCGCCGCGACAGGCTTCTTGGCGAGTTGCCTGGCTCTTGCCAGCGTGGCTTCCTCGACGCTCCCGTCCGTCACGATCTCTCCGACAAGGCCCAGTGCCCTGGCATCTTCGGCGGCGAGCGTGTCGCCCAGGCAGAAGAAGCGGAACGCCCCGGCATAGCCGAGCTTCTGCGGCGCCAGGATGCTGGTCGCCGCGTCCGGCACCAGGCCGAAATCGACGAACGGCACCCGAAACGTGCTCTTGCTCGAGGCGATCACCATGTCGCAGTGGAACAGGATGGTGCAGCCGACGCCGACGGCGTCGCCGTCGACACAGGCAAGGACCGGTTTCGGGAACGTCGCCAGCGTGCGGAACATATCGGTGACGGCGGCGATCAGTCGCCGATGTTTGGTGGCGTCGAGAAATTCGGAGAAATCGGCACCGAGGCAGAAGCACCCGGCCAAGCCGCGAAGGACCACAACGCGGACGTCGTCGTCGACAGCGGCTTCGTGGAATGTCCTGGCCAGGCTTTCATAGGCCCGCCTGTCCAGCACCGGGCGGCCGTCACCCGACGACACCGTGACGATCAGCGTGTGATTGCGGTATTCTGTTTTTGAGTGAACGTTCATGGCCTCTCTCCAATCTCACGAGGCGCGTCTCTGTCCGAGCATGTCCGGGTACCCTCTGGCCAGCACCGGCGCAAAGTGGTTGCGGCGCGAACGCACCACGTCGAGCGTGTGCTCGTTGAAGGTGAGCAGTGTGGCAACCACCTGCTGGTTGCCATAGGTACGCTGGTAACCGAGCGGCGTTGCCAGGAAATGCAGCTGCAGCGCGCGAAGCACCCACATCGGCTCGAATTCGATGATCACCTGGTTGACGTTGCGCTTCAGACCCCACTCGACGAAGCCGGCGATCAGCTCGGTGCCGACCGTCGACACGCCGCGCCGACCGTCGCGGAATCCCGGCGCAACCGCATAGCGGGTCAGTTCATAGACATTCGGGCCCGACGGTGGGGTTCCCTCATAAAGGTCCGCCAGCACATCGGTTAGAAGATGTGCCCGGGTCGTCGGCAACATCCGCTGGTAACCGGCGAGCTCGCCATTGCGGATGACGATCTGGTGCACTGCCTCGTCGTGGTCGAATTGATCGATCTCGAGGCCATCGGGGCGCTGCAGATCGGTCCATCCCATCTCTTCGACGAAAACTCTGTAACGCAAACGATGAACTGCCTCCCAGAGGTCGGGCCGTTCCATCAATTCCTGGGTCGTGAGGGAAAAAAGCATTTGCCGTCTCCTAGTTTCAATAGGAAGATACGGCCGTGCTTTCCCGAAAAAATTACGCGATCGCGTAGGCAAGAATTTCTAGGCCGGCGCGGCCGACCTAGTTAATATAGCCGCGCCTTATCGCTTCCGCGACGGCCTGGACCCGGTTGACGGCACCGAGTTTGCTTTTGGCGTTAAGAAGGTGTTTCTCTGACGTGTGTTCCGAAATGCCGAGAATTTGTGAAATCTCCCATTCCGACTTGCCAACGGCGGCCCATTGCAGGCATTCGCGCTCACGCGGCGTCAATTCGACATGGTCGATGGTTTTGCCTGCCATGGTGTGGAGCTGCATGGCGCGGCCAATCGCATAAGTCGAGACCAGCGACACCAGCCCGAATTCGGCGCCCGACAATTCGACAGCCTCGCCGCCCAGCGACACCATGACGATCTGGCCATCGAGCGTGATCAGCGGGAAGGCCAGCCCGTCGCGCAGCTTGAATTCGCCGGCATCGCCCATCACCTCGCCGCCGCTCTTGCCGATGCGGATGCCCTGAGACGCTTCCCGCCACTGGAATGGCGCTTGAAGCTGCTTCATGTGACTGACGACGGGGTCGTGATCGACGTAATTACGCGCGACGTAGCGCTCAAGCCATTCGGCCGGCCAGTCGCAGAGCAGCACATGGTCCTTTTGCTGGTTTCTCGGCGTGCCAGGTTGCGGAACCGTCCCGGCCATCAGCGCCGTCAGCCCGAACCCGCTTGTTACCCCCAGCAGCTTTTCGCAGACGGCGGCGGCTGTGCCGGCGTGCTGCAACTGATCTATCAACTCCAGGGTACGATCGAAATGACCCATCGCAACATCTACCCCATGTTGCCTTCCGCTCTTGAGGCCAATGGCAGTGATCAACCCGCACCACGCCATCAACCCCGGACTGCAAAGCTGCTTCCCCTGTGCGTCCTACTGCTCCTCTTCAGCCGGCATCACGCAGTCACTTGCAAACTCACTAAACAATATCCCTAAATTGCAATGATGAAACCAAAAACCGTTGTACCTGTGTTTTTTTCGTACAAAAACCTGTGTTATTTCGTACGAAAGCCGGGGCAAGACCGGACGGAGTCGTCGCGTGGCATTTCGGCGCATATCCATTTCATTGATCTCGATATTGATCGGAGCGCAATCGCTTGCGGCTGCTGCGCTCGCCGCGGAGCCGCAGGTGCCGGTGTTTTGGGACGCCAAGGAGCGGCTGCCAAAGCCGGACCTTTCTATGCTGCCGCGGCTGCGATTCCTGACCACCACGGATTTCCCGCCGTTCAATTTCCTCGATGGGGCAGGCCGGCTGTCGGGCTTCCATGTCGACCTGGCGCGCGCCATCTGCGCCGAGCTCGGCATTGCCGAAAAATGCCAGATCCAGGCGCTGCCCTGGGCCGAGCTCGAAGGTGCGCTCGGGAAAGGCGAGGGCGAAGCGATCATTGCCGGCATCGCCGCGACGCCGGAGTCGCGGTCGAAATACGCATTTTCACGCTCCTACCTGCAATTTCCGGCACGCTTCATCATGCTGAAGACACAGGCGCTGACCGAACCAATGTTCGACAAGCTGCGCAGCAAGCGTGTCGGCGTGATCGCCGGCTCCGCGCACGAGCGGATGCTGCGCGATTATTTCGGCGACGTCCAAATCGTCCCCTTCGCAAAGCCGGAGGAGCTTTATGGCGAGCTGAAAGCCGGCAAGATCGACGCCGCCTTCGGCGACGGCATGCGTTTCGCCTTCTGGCTCGGCGGTTCGGATGCAGCGGGCTGCTGCCGCTTTGCCGGCGGCCCCTATCTGGCGCCCGAATATCTCGGCTCAGGCATGGCAATCGCCACCAGGGCCGACGATCCGGCACTGGCCGCCGCTTTCGACTACGCGCTGCAGGAAATCTCGGTGAAAGGCACGTTCGCCGAGTTCTATCTGCGCTATTTTCCCGTCAGTTTTTTCTGAGCTTGGCCGCCGGCTCAGGTCAGCGTGCGAAGGCGGGCCTTGGCGGCTCGCGCAATGGCGGCGACCGTCAGCGCATCGAGGTCGAGTTCCCGGCGGACGAGCTGCAGGACGCGCACCTCCTCCAGGCGCATCTCGAGATCGACGGCTGCGACCTCGAAGGCGGCCGCATAGGCGGTGTCACGCAGGCGTTCGGGCAGCGCCTCGGCGACGCGCGCCAGGACGCCCTCCAGCCCGTCCTTTTCCTGCAGCATTTTCTGGCAGGCCTGGGCGACCTCGACCAGCCGCTCCTGGTTGAAATCCTCAAACACCGGCCAGGATCGAACGACGTCGCCGATCCGCGCTAGTTCGACGTCGGTCATGTCGCGGTCTGACGCCGAGGTGATGACCATCAGGTAGATCATGGCTTCGTGTGGCGACAATGGCATTTACAACTCCTTGAGATGGTCCCGAAGTTAGGAACGAGGGACCGGCGCCGCAAGGAAAAACAGCCGCGATCGTTGGCGCTCCGGTCACGCGTTGGAACTTGATCCATCCTGACTATCGGGACGGGGGCTCTTAATCTTCTTGCCTGATCACGGTCCTGCCCGAAAACCGGGTTCCACTTTTCGGGATCATGGTCTAGAGCATGCGGCTGCCGGCATGGATGCTGGCAAAGTTGCAGGAATAGCATCATGGCCGAACAACAGCCGATCGATCTCAGCCCGGAAGTCCTCGCCGCCGCCGCCGAAAGCAAGGCGTGGCCATTCGAGGAAGCGAAAAAGATCGTCGCCCGCTACGCGAGCAGCGGCTACCCGGAAACGGTGCTGTTCGAGACCGGCTACGGCCCGTCCGGCCTGCCGCACATCGGCACGTTCGGCGAGGTGGCGCGCACATCTATGGTGCGCCACGCCTTCCGCGTGCTGACCGAAGACAAGGTCAAGACGCGGCTGCTGTGCTTCTCCGACGACATGGACGGATTGCGCAAGGTGCCGGACAATGTGCCTAACAAGGACATGCTGCGCGCCTATCTCGGCAAGCCGCTGACCAGGATACCGGACCCGTTCTCCAATGAGTATCCGTCCTTCGGCGCCGCCAATAACGCACGGCTGCGCGCTTTCCTCGACCGTTTCGGCTTCGATTACGAATTCGCTTCCTCGACCGACTATTATACTTCCGGCCGCTTCGACGCGACGCTGCTCAAGATGCTCGAGCGCTTCGATAAGGTGATGGCAATTATGCTGCCGTCGCTGCGCGAGGAGCGGGCGCTGAGCTATTCGCCCTTCCTGCCGATCCATCCCAAGACCGGCATCGTCATGCAAGTCGCGATCGACGAGCGCAAGCTCGACGCCGGCACCATCGTGTGGCGCGACCCGGACACCGGCGAGCGCTTCGAGACGCCGGTGACCGGCGGCCATGCCAAGCTGCAATGGAAGCCTGATTGGGCGATGCGCTGGGCAGCACTCGGCGTCGACTACGAGATGTCCGGCAAGGATCTGATCGATTCCGTCAAGCTCGCCGGTCAGATTTGCCGCGCGCTTGATGCTCCGGCGCCGGAGGGCTTCAATTATGAGCTGTTCCTCGACGAGCACGGCCAGAAGATCTCGAAGTCGAAGGGCAATGGGCTGACCATCGACGAGTGGCTGACTTACGCGCCAACCGAGAGCCTTAGCCTTTATATGTTCCAGCGCCCGCGAACCGCGAAGAAGCTTTATTTCGACGTCATCCCGAAGGCGGTAGACGAATATTACACGTTCCTCTCTGCCTATCAGCGGCAGGACTGGAAGGAGCGGCTGGGCAATCCGGTCTGGCACATGCATGACGGCAATCCCCCGGCAGTCGACCTGCCGGTTCCGTTCTCGCTGCTGCTCAACCTGGTCAGCGCTTCGAATGCCCAAAACAGGAGCGTGCTGTGGGGTTTCATTTCGCGCCACGCGCCGGGTGTGACGCCGACGACCCATCCCGAGCTCGACCGGCTGGCCGAATATGCCATCCGCTATTTCGACGATTTCGTGAAGCCGGCCAAAGTGTACCGTGCTGCCGACGCGGTCGAGCGCGAGGCGCTGACCAAGCTTTCGGAAGCGCTCGCCGCGCTGCCGGCCGATGCCGACAGCGAGGCGATCCAGAACGCTGCCCTCAATGTTGCGCGCAAGATCGAGCGGTACCAGGATCATTCCAAGCAGAGCCCGGAGGGCGGACCCGGAGTCTCCGTCGCCTTCTTCCAGATGATCTATCAGGTGCTGATAGGTCAGGAACGCGGGCCGCGCTTCGGCTCCTTCGCCGCGCTCTACGGCATCGCCGAAACGCGCGAGCTCATTCAGCGGGCGCTGGCTGGTCAGCTGGCGGCATGAGGACGCCGTCTTGCTCCTGCAGGATCGAGCTAGGCGCTACAGGCGCGGATCGCGACGCAGCCGGGAGCGGCGGCAGGCCTGAAACGCTCGGCGCCGGCCCGAAGACGCCTTTTTTTGCTGCACGCGCCTTCTCGCCGGCTTCCACGTAAGGGCCGCCCTTGGCGGCGCGCGCCCAGCCATTTTCGACCAGCCATTGGCCGATATCCTGATTGCCGATCCGGCACTCGGCGGCGATCAGATCACGACCGCCTTCGGGCGGCACGGCACAGACCACCGCACGACTGCGGAGAAAGGCGCGGAAGGCCGTTCGGGCCCGGATGCCGCAATTCCAGGACTCGCCGCCGTCGGTGCAAGTCTCCTCCTGCTTGACGATGTCGATACCGGAAACCGCAATCGAATAGCCCTTTGCTTCGATGACCCCGGCGGCCGACGCGACGGGCTGGAATAGTTTCGTGCCTTTCCAGTCGTCGGGCATTTTCGTTTTTGGCGGCTTGGGCGGTCCGGCCAATGCCAGATCGCTCAACGGGGCGCGCGGCTCTATCCGTTCAAGCTCGTTGGAACCGAGCTGCGGCGGCACCACGATTTCTGGATCGATTGCCCTCGAATGCGCCGCCTGCTTGGCCGGCACTGGTTTCGGGATGGCCGACGTAGCCGGCGCGGCGGGGTGCGGTTCAGGGCCGACCTGGATTTGCTCCCAAGGGCCGCCGCTTTCGCTCTGGACGGCGCGGCCGCCGGCGACAATTGCCGTGGCCATCGCCGGGATCGCCAGAACAGCCAAGGCAAGGTGAGGCAGACGCACCGGCCCCGCGCCTACTGGCTTGCCCAGACAATCCGCGCCACCCATTCGACATCGCGCATGGGGATGTCGCGGTCAGGGTGATCGGGATTGAGGGAGACCAGCGCGATCGACCTCGGTGTCTGGCGGTCGAGCACCTTGGCCATCACCTCGCCGGCATTGGTCTTGACGACGACGCGATCACCCTTTCGTATGGTAGCCCCCGGTTCGACGATCAGGACATCGCCATTGCGGTAGAGCGGCAGCATGGAATCGCCCTGGACCTTCAAGGCATAGGAGGTTTCGGTTGCCCGTGCCGGAAGCTCGATCAGGTCCCATCCCTGCCCCGCCGGAAACCCGGCGTCGTCGAAGAAGCCACCGGCGCCCGCCTGGGCGAAGCCGAGCAGCGGCACCGACGATCTCTGCACGGGCAGTGCGCCGGAATTACCCCGACCCTCGACCAGCCCCGCAAATTCATCCAGCGAGGCGCCGGTCGCCTCGATGATCTTGGCCAGCGATTCGGTCGACGGCCATCGCGGCCGTCCATCTGAGGACAGCCGCTTCGATTTGTTGAAGGCGGTCGAGTCGAGGCCAGCGCGCCTGGCCAGTCCGGAGGCCGAAAGCGAATAACGCTCGGCAAGAGCGTCGATGGCGGCCCAAACGCGGTCGTGCGAGAGCACCTTGCTCTTCCTTCGAAACAGGAAAAAATACCTTCCCTGTTCTACCCCTTGGCCGCCATCTTGTCCACCGCCGAAGACGGCGTCACGCTGCCTCCTTGGCCTCGTCCCTGGTATAGGGATCGAAGCGCTCGTAGAAGGTCTCGCCCTTCTCCGCCATATCGAGCAGCAGCTTCGGCGCCTTGAACTCGGTGCCGTATTTCTTCTGCAGGCGCTTGGCGAGTTTGACGAATTTCTTCGCGCCGATGCCGTCGATGTAGGATAGTGCACCGCCTGTATAAGGCGCGAAGCCGAAGGCCAGGATCGAGCCGACATCGGCCTCGCGTGGGTCGGTAACGATGCCCTCTTCCATCACCCGTACCGCCTCAAGCGCGATGGTGACCAGCAGCCGCTGCTTCAGTTCCTCATAGTCGACCTGCTCCGGCGCCAGCTGCGGGTAGAGATCCCTGAGGCCTGGCCACAGCTTCTTTTTGGCCGGTTTTGCCGGATAGTCATAGAAGCCCTTGCTGTTCTTACGGCCCAAGCGACCATGCGTGTCGACCATCGTGTTGATCAGCGCCATCTGCTTCGGATCGACCGCCTTGTCGCCGAGGTCGCGCATGGTCTGCTTCATGATCTTCTGGGCAAGGTCGATCGCCGTCTCGTCGGTCAACGCCAAAGGACCGACCGGCATGCCGGCGGCCTTGGCCGCGTTCTCGATCATTGGCGCCGGAACACCTTCGATCAGCATCTTGTAGGCCTCCGACATGTAGCGCAGCACGCAGCGATTAACATAGAAACCGCGCGTATCGTTGACGACAATCGGCGTTTTCTTGATGGCACGGACAAAGTCGATAGCGGTTGCCAGCGCCTTGTCGCCGGTCTTCTTGCCGAGGATGATCTCGACCAGCATCATCTTGTCGACCGGCGAGAAGAAATGGATGCCGATGAAATTCTTCGGCCGCGCCGAATTCCTGGCCAGCGATGTAATCGGTATGGTCGACGTATTCGAGGCGAAGATCGCCGACGGCTTGAGTACAGCCTCGGCCTGTTCGGTGGCAGCCTTCTTTACGGCCGAATCCTCGAATACCGCCTCGACCACAAGATCGCAGCCGGCGAGATCCGCATAGTCGGCCGTCGGCGTGATCAGCGATAGCAACTGGTCCTTGTCCTGTGGCTTGGCACGGCCCTTCTTTACCTGATCCGAGATCAGGTTGTCGGAATGCGCCTTGCCCTTGGCCGCGGATTCCATGTCGCGGTCGAGCAGCACCACCGGAATGCCGGCCTTGGCCGTCACATAGGCGATACCGGCGCCCATGAAGCCGGCGCCGAGTACGCCGATCTTCTTGAACTTCGTTTCCGGCACTCCGGCCGGGCGGCGCGCGCCCTTGTTCAGTTCCTGCAGCGACACGAACAGCGAACGGATCATCGCTGCCGCTTCCCTGGTCTGCATGATCTCGGTGAAATAGCGTTGCTCGATCCGCAAGGCGGTGTCGAACGGCACCAGCAGGCCCTCGTAGACGCATTTCAGGATGGCGGCAGCGGCGGGATAATTGCCATAGGTCTCGCGGCGCAGAATGGCGATGGCCGGCGGCCACAGATTGGCACCGGCCACCGAATAGACCGGGGCGCCGGGCAGCTTGAAGCCCTTTTCATCCCATGGCGCCACCGGTTTCAAGCCGTTCTTGATCATCGCCTTGGCAGTTTCGACCAGCTTCTGCGGCTCGGCAATCTCATGGATCAAGCCCATCGACTTGGCCTTCTGAGGCGACAGCGTCTGGCCGGAGGTCAGCATTTGCAGCGCCTGCTGCTGGTCGGTCAGCCGCGGCACGCGCTGGGTGCCGCCGGCGCCTGGAAAAATGCCGATCTTCACCTCGGGAAGCGCCATCCTCACCTTGTCGGAATCGGCCGCGACACGGCCATGGCAGGCGAGCGACAATTCGAACGCGCCGCCCATGCAGGTGCCGTTGATCGCCGAAACCCACGGCTTGCCCGAGGTTTCCAGCTTACGGAACAGTCCGTTCATAGTGCCCGCATTATCGAACAGCGCCTTGGTCGCCTTCTCAGGGTCCTTGGCCTTGTCGGCGGCGAAGGTCGCCAGCATCTTCTGCAGCATGGTGATGTCGGCGCCGCCCGAGAACGTATCCTTGCCGGAGGTGATCACCGCGCCCTTGATCGCTGCATCGTTCGCCACTTTGTCGACGATAGCGTTCAGCTCGAGCATCACCTCCTCGGTGAAGACGTTCATCGAACGGTCCGGCATGTCCCAGGTAACCAGCGCGATGCCGTCGGCGTCGATGTCGACGGTGAAATTGGTGTAGCTCATCATCTTTCTCCGTCAGACGCGTTCGATGATCGTCGCGGTGCCCATGCCGGCGCCGATGCAAAGCGTTACCAGCGCGGTGTTGAGGTCGCGGCGTTCCAATTCGTCCAGCACCGTACCGAAGATCATCGCACCGGTGGCGCCGAGCGGATGGCCCATGGCGATGGCGCCGCCATTGACGTTGATCCGGTCATGGGGAATGTCGAAAGCCTGCATGTAGCGCAGCACCACCGAAGCGAATGCCTCGTTGAGCTCGAACAGGTCGATGTCCGACAGCTTCATCTTCGCCCGCTTCAACAGCTTCTCGGTGACGTCGACCGGGCCGGTCAGCATCAGCACCGGTTCCGAGCCGATGTTGGCGAAGGCGCGAATGCGCGCGCGCGGCTTGAGACCGAGCGTCTTTCCCGCCTTTTTCGAGCCGAGCAGCACGGCCGCCGCGCCGTCGACGATGCCGGACGAATTGCCGGCATGGTGGACGTGGTTGACCTCTTCCACCTCCGGATGCTTCTGCACGGCGACGGCATCGAAGCCGCCCATTTCGCCGGGCATGACGAAGGACGGGTTGAGAGCGGCCAGTGACTGCATGTCGGTCGAAGGCCGCATATGTTCGTCGTGGTCGAGGATGGTCAGGCCGTTCTGGTCCTTGACCGAGATCACCGAATTCTTGAAGCGGCCCTCGCCCCACGCCTTGGCGGCACGCTTCTGGCTTTCGACCGCGTAGGCATCGACATCGTCGCGCGAAAAGCCGTATTTGGTGGCAATCAGGTCGGCGGATATGCCTTGCGGCACGAACCAGCCCGGCAGGCCGACCGACGGGTCCATGAACCAGGCGCCGCCGGAGGCGCCCATGCCGACGCGCGACATCGATTCGACGCCACCGGCAATGACGATCTCGTCGGCGCCTTGCGCGATTTTGGCGGCGCCGAAATTGATGGCGTCGAGGCCCGAGGCGCAGAAGCGCGATATCTGCATGCCAGGCGCCTTGGTGTCGTAGCCGGCCTCGAAAGCAGCGGCACGTGGAATGACCGCACCCGCCTCGCCAACCGGATCGACACAACCGAAGATGATGTCGTCAACAGCGGCGGTGTCCAGTCCGTTGCGGTCGCGGATGGCCTCGAGCACCTTGGCGCCGAGCCGCACCGCCGGCACTTCGTGCAGCGAGCCATCCTTCTTGCCCCTGCCGCGCGGCGTGCGCACCGCATCATAGACATAAGCTTCGGCCATTTTCCTGCTCCTTGGGTTTGCTGAAACTCGCTCAGAGCGAGCGCCCGATCAGCAATTTCATGATCTCGTTGGTGCCGCCGTAGATGCGCTGGACGCGGGCGTCGCGGAACATGCGCGCTATCGGATATTCATTCATGTAGCCATAGCCGCCATGCAATTGAAGGCATTCGTCGACGACTTTTCCTTGCAGGTCTGACAGCCAGTATTTGGCCATCGAAGCCGTCACCGGGTCGAGGCCACCGTTAATGTGGCGGGCAACGCAGTCATTATAGAAGACGCGGCCGATGGTCGCCTCGGTCTTCAATTCGGCAAGCTTGAACTGGGTGTTCTGGAATTCGATGATGGCCTTGCCGAAGGCCTTGCGCTCCTTGACGTAGTCGATGGTAAGCGCCAGGGCCCGCTCGACCATGGCGATAGCAGTGGTGCCGATCTGCAGCCGCTCCTGCGGCAATTGTTGCATCAACTGGACGAAGCCCTGGCCTTCGTCGTTGCCGAGCAGGTTCGAGGTCGGCACACGCACGTCGTTGAAGAACAGTTCCGACGTGTCGTTGGCCTTGAGGCCGATCTTGTCGAGGTTGCGGCCGCGCTCGAAACCCTCCACCTCGTCAGTCTCGACGACGATCAGCGAGATGCCCTTGGCGCCCTTCTCAGGATCGGTCTTGGTAACGACGATGATGAAATTGGCGAGCTGGCCGTTGGTGATAAAGGTCTTCGAGCCGTTGAGCTTGTACCGGTTGCCGTCCTTTTCGGCGCGCGTCTTGACGCCTTGAAGGTCGGAGCCCGCACCCGGCTCGGTCATGGCGATGGCGCCGATCAGCTCGCCGCTCGCCAGCCTCGGCAGCCACTTCTTCTTCTGCTCCTCCGAGCCGTAGTGGAGGATATAGGGGGCAACGATCGAATTGTGCAGGCCAATGCCGAACCCGTCGACGCCGACATGGCCGATCGCCTCGATGATGGCGCTCTCATGCGCGAAGGTGCCGCCCGATCCGCCATATTCCTCCGGCATCGAGGCGCAGAGCAGGCCGGCAGCACCCGCCTTCAGCCAGCTTTCGCGGTCGACCATCTCGTTCTTCTCGAACTCGTCGTAACGCGGCGCGATCTCTTCAGACATGAAGCGGTGCGCCATGTCGTAAAGCATGCCGACCTCGTCCGCCGCCCAGGCGGGCTTGGGAAGGCCAAGGATTTCGGCGGGGTTGGTCATGCTTTCTCCCTCGCGCCGACGTTCCCCTCCCCCTCGAGGGGAGGGTGGCCGCGAAGCGGCCGGGTGGGGTCGCCGATGACGTGCTCGACCTTATCTTTTACAACCTGCGCTACGTGCCACGGCATTGCGATCGTTCTCCTCCCAAGGCATGCACCAGAATGGAGGTCGGCGCACTGCACGCAGGACCCCTCCCGGTCCTTCGGGCCACCCTCCCCTCGAGGGGGAGGGGAACGCCGAACCTAGAACGCTTCCGCCGGCAGTGCCATCAATGTGTCGGCACCGCTGGAGATGCGGGCAAGATGCGCCGACGTCTCCGGCATGATCCGCTCTATGAAGAAGCGCGCCGTCACCAGCTTGTTGTCGTAGAAAGACGAAGCGCCGTCGGCGCCATTCGTCAATTTCGCTGCGGCCACCTTGGCCATCTGGGCCCACATATAGCCCAGCGCCACCAGGCCGAAGAGATGCATGTAGTCGGTCGAGGCGGCACCGGCATTGTCGGGCTTGGCCATGCCGTTCTGCACCAGCCACATCGTCGCCGCCTGCAGATCGTTGAGGCCCTTCTTCAGCGCCTTGGTGAAGGGCGCAATCTTTTCGTCGGTGCGGTTTTCCTCGCAGAACTCGCCGACTTCCTTAAAGAAAGCCTGGATCGCGCGACCGCCATTCAAGGCCAACTTGCGGCCGACGAGGTCGAGCGCCTGGATGCCGTTGGCACCCTCATAGATCATGGCGATGCGAGCATCGCGGACGAACTGGCTCATGCCGTGCTCTTCTATATAGCCGTGGCCGCCGAACACCTGCTGCGCCATTACCGCATGATCGAAACCCTTGTCGGTGAGCACGCCCTTGACCACCGGCGTCATCAGGCCGGTGTAGTCGTCGGCCGCCTGGCGATCCTTGTCGTCACTGGAGCGGTGAGCGATGTCGGACTTGATCGCCGTCCACAGCGCCAGCGCGCGGCCGGCCTCGTTGAAAGCCTTCATGGTCATCAGGCTGCGGCGGATGTCCGGATGGACGATGATCGGATCGGCCTTCCTGTCCGGCGCCATCGGCCCTGACAGCGAGCGGCCCTGCAGACGATCCTTGGCGTAGGAAACCGCATTCTGGTAGGCAACCTCCGACAGTGAGAGCCCCTGCAGGCCGACGCCAAGCCGCGCCTCATTCATCATGGTGAACATTGCTTTCAGGCCGCCATTGGCCTCGCCGAGCAGCGTGCCTTCAGCGTCGTCGTAATTCATGACGCAGGTCGAATTGCCATGGATACCCATCTTCTCCTCGATCGAGCCACAGGAGACGGTGTTCTTCTCGCCCGGATTGCCTGAGGCATCGAGCTTGAGCTTCGGCACGATGAACAGCGAGATGCCCTTCACGCCATCCGGCGCGCCCTCGATACGGGCCAGCACGAGGTGGACGATATTGTCCGACATGTCATGCTCGCCGGCCGAGATGAATATCTTCTGGCCGGAGATCCTGTAGGTGCCGTCGCCATTTGGGACGGCCTTGGTGCGCAGCAGGCCAAGATCGGTTCCGCAGTGCGGCTCGGTCAGGTTCATGGTGCCGGTCCAGGCGCCCTCGACCAGCTTCGGCAACCATGTTGCCTTCTGCTCTTTGGTGCCATGGGTGATGATCGCAGCGATCGCGCCCTGCGTCAGGCCGGCATACATCATCAGCGACATATTGGCCGACACCATATATTCGGCAACCGCAGTGTGCACCGCGTAGGGCAAGCCTTGCCCGCCAAACTCGACAGGTGCCGCGAGCCCCATCCAGCCGCCCTCGCGATACTGGTCGAAGGCTTCCTTGAAGCCTTTCGGCGTCGTTACCGAACCGTCGTCATTGTGCACGCAGCCTTCCACGTCGCCGACACGGTTCAGCGGCTGCATCACGTTTTCGGCGAGCTTCGCGCCCTCGGCAAGGATGGCCTCGAGCACATCCGACGTCGCGTCGGAAAATCCGGGAAGATTGGAATAACGCTGATATCCCAGCACTTCGTTCAGCACGAACAGCGTGTCCCGGACCGGCGCTCTGTAGATCGGCATGCGTTTCCTCCACCATGCGGTCTTGGCCCCGAAATCAGCCCCAGCATATGAGGATGGCAGGCGGACCAACGTTACGGTCGAGATAACAAATATTGACGTTTGCGTAAACGTCAATTCTGCGGTGCGGCAAATTTTCTGCCGCGCGCCAAGACGGCAAACGACGAAAGACGGCAAACGACGAAAGACGGCAAACGACGAAAGACGGCAAACGACGAAGAACCGCGCAGCGAAAGCCACGCGGTTCTCATTCGTCGGAAATCGACAGGTTAGTTTAGCTCGCCACGCTGGCCTGCGGCGCCGAGCGCTCGATCAGCATTTGCCGGACGGTCGACATCGAAGCACTCAGTTCGCTGATGGCGTCGTCGATCAGCGCCCGCTGCTTCTGCAGACGGGCAAGCTGCTTCTCCGACTTGTCGAGCGCCAGCCGCAACTGCTTGGTGTTGGAGCCGTTCGGATCGTAGAGGTCCATCATCTGCTTGACGTCGCGCAGCGAGAACCCGACCTTGCGGCCAAGCAGGATCAGCTTCAGCCGGGCCCTGTCGCGGCGCGTATAGAGACGGGTCGATCCGTCACGCTGCGGGTTGAGTAGACCCTTGTCCTCATAGAAACGCAGCGTACGCAGCGTCACTCCGTATTTCTTGGCCATTTCGCCGATGCGGACAAGCTCTTCACCGGCTTCGCTCGACATATCGTTGGTGTTGGCCGCGGCTTGGCCGGGCGAAATAAGTTTCATGGTCACTGGCTTCCCCGTCTGGCGGCGTCGCGGTCGCGGACCTTGCGTCGCCTGAGTGAAAGCGGGGGCGTGCTTCCACTCGTGGTTTCAACAAACAAATCGCAAACGGCGTAATGCGCTCATTTACGTTTACGTCAATTCTATATCGATAGCCGCCTCACCACGCAAGAGCGTTCTGGGCTTGGAACTTTATGCCGCAGCGCCGGCGGATAACCCAAAGGCCGCGGCCGATTTCGGAGGCGATCATGCGGCAGATCAAAATTCTACAGCGTCCTTTGTGCGTCCAAAAAGACAGGCGGCGCGGTCGGCGACCAGTCGACAAAGTTGCAACTTCTTAAGCTTGGTTAACGCGTTGTTTACCACGTTGGGGCGAAATGTGCGCATGTCGGTTACCCGTGTCTATCCTGTATTGAATTTTTCACGGTTTTTCGGAGCGCGGATGAGACCCGGGAAGCTCGTCTTCCACTGCAACAAGCCAAGCAGTCGCCTTCGTCCCGGCAGGACTTTGGGAACCTGGTGAAAGCCAGCAATTCTGAAACGGGCGCATTGATGAACAGCAAGCGGTCCTACCTCGATACACTCAACGCCGGCAGGCAACGCCGGCCGCACACGACGCTTGAAGAGCTCAACCGCTCCCTGGAAACGCTGGAGCAGCGACTAGAGCGGACGCGCGAGGAGACGGCAAGCCACCCCGATCCGCGCCGATCAGCGGCAGAACCGCGCTATTCCAGCGCCCAACCCTATGGCCAGCAGCGCCGGTATGAGGATCCACGCGCGCAGCGGCCGAAAGGTCCAGCAGCGGCTTTCGACCAGAATTACCAGGCGATCGCCCGCGATATCGACCGGGTGCGCGGTCAGGAGGACGGCGTCGCCCTAGCCGGCAAGATCGCCGGGGAATTGCGCGGCCTGCGCGAAGAGCTGCGCCAGCAGATGACCTCCGGCCTGCAACGCGAGTTCGATGTACTGCGCAAGAATATTGAGCGAGCCTTCCAGTCAAATGGTGGCGGCAAGGGCAGCGCCGAACTCGGCGTCGAGTTCGAGCGCCTTTCCGGCGCCATCCAGACACTGGCCGAAAAAAGCGACGACAGAAGCGTCAATATGCTGCGGCTCGAGCTTGAGCAGGTCAAGGCCGCGCTCGATACGCTGGCGCGCGAGGAGAGCGTGCAGGCGGTCGGACGCCGCTGGGACGATTTCGACCGCCGCTGGAACGCCTTCGAGGACCGCGTCGAGGCCGATCAGCGCAAGCGTTCCGATGCACCCGGCCTGTCGGCGCTGACGGAGCGGCTCGAACAGATCAGCAATGCCGTCAGCAATCTGCCGGAATCGCTGTCGCTGCGCTCGCTCGAGGAAAAGGTCCGCACGCTTGCCGGAGCGGTCGACCATTTCGCCCGCCAGCAGGACAATCGCGGCGGCGACACATTCAGTCAGATCGACGAGCGGCTCGACGAGATTTCCCGCGCGATCGTCGCCTCGACGGTTGCCGCGCAAGCCAATTCGTTCGACCCCGAGCCCTTCGAACGCATCGAGAAGCGGATCGATTCACTGGCCCAGCAAATCGAAGAAGTGTCGCAGGATCGTCCGGGTCGGGAGGTCATCGACCGTCTCAACACATTGTCGAGCCGTGTGGATGAGCTGGCCGGCCGAGCCAATCTGCCGGAACAGGCGATGGAGCGGCTTGCCAGGCAAGTCGCGCTTATTGCCGACAAGATCGACCATGCACCTGCCATGCCCGACGCGGACTACATCTTCCAGGGGCTCGAGCAGCGCTTCGACGTGCTGTCCAGCATGATGGAACGTCGCCAGGGCGACGCCATCGAACAAGGCAACATGCTGTTTCGCGACCTTGAGCGCCGGTTGGACGAGGTCGCCGACAGGCTCGACCAGCGCATGCCGCAGGTCGACAGCGCCGGCATCATGGATGCCATCGACGCCCGCTTCACCGCGCTGGCCAAGCGGATGGAGACGCGCGTTCCGGATCCTGCCAACGAGGCGGCGATCCGTGGCCTGGAGAGCCGGCTCGAAGACATCTCAAGCCGGCTGGATTCGTCCGCGGCACAGGTCGCCAGCATCGACCCGGCGTTGATCCGCAGCCTTGAAGCGCAGGTCGCCGGCCTGACGGCGCATCTTTCCAAGCCCGGCACGCCGCTGCCGGAATTCGACGACATCAGCCCGCGCCTCAACGAAATCGAGAAGTCGCTGGCCGGAACCCGCGATTCCATCCTCGGCGCGGCGCGCGAGGCGGCTGAGAGCGCCGTCCGCTCGCTGGCCGGATCAAGCGCGAACACGGCGGCCGTTACCGGCCTCGCCCAGGACCTGAAGACGCTTGAGGCACTGACGCGCCGTTCGGACGAGCGCAATTCGAGGACGTTCGAGGCTATCCACGATACGCTGCTCAAGATCGTTGACAGGCTTGGTTCACTGGAGACCGGCGAACCGGCAAGCGCGGAGTTGAGCAAGCGCTTCGGCCGGGCATCCAAGATCTCGGTGCAGGACGCACCGTCGATGGACCTCGACCAGCCGCTGCCGTTGACGGGCAGCATGGCCGATCTCGACGGCCGCGCCGCGGCGCTCGTGCGCGACGAACCAGGTCCGCGTACGCCGGCTGAGGCCGCCGCCGCAGCCGCCCTGGCGGCTCTCGGTTCAGACACGACGCGTGAAAAAACCGAGCAAGGCGGCGGCAGGAAATCGATGTTAGGCGGGCTGGCGCGCGCCTTGAAGGGCAAGAAGGACGCCGAGATGCCGCCGCTTGCAGGCTCGGCGCCGAGCGCCGAGATACCGAGCGTCGATCTCGACGAGCCCCTCGACCCCAAGCTCGCCAACCGGCCACTGGAACCCGGCTCCGGCGCACCCGACCTCAGCGCCATCATGAAGCGCGTGCGCGACGAGCGCGGGCAGCCGTCCCGGGAAGGCGGCGCTGAGGCGGCGAAATCGGACTTCATCGCGGCAGCCAGACGGGCTGCGCAAGCGGCGGCCGCCGAGGCGGACGCCCTCAAGCGCCAGTCGACGATGAAAGGCCCGGTCAAGGCACTCAGGATCGGCGACCTGCTCAAGGCGCGGCGCAAGCCGATCCTGATGGGGGCAATCGCCATCATGCTGGCGCTTGCCGGCCTGCAACTGGGCAAAGCCTTCTTCTCCGACCCGGTCGAAGTCGCCAACAATGAGGCGGCACCGGCCGTGGCCGTACAGCCGGTGGAAACTGCATTGGCCAGCGTTGCCAGCGAGCCGAAGGCGGACGCGCAGACGACAGCACAGGAGAGCGCGCCGTCGCCCACCGTCAGGCAGGCAGAACCATCCGCATCGATGACCAAGGACGACACGGCGGCGCAAACTGGCCCCGCCACAGCGGCAACCGAGGCATCGACGGCGCCCTCGGCTGCCGCGGCATCCGCTGACCTAGCGGCGCCAGACACCACGGCCGCAGTGCCCGCGCCTGCAGCGGCGACGGTCAGCTACGCCGAGCCAATGGCTGCCGCGCCTGCTATCACCACCGCTGCGACGCAGGACACGACGGGCACGGTGCCGCCAGCGGATGCTGCCGCGGCAGCAGGCGCCGAGATCGACGTTCCGGCCGATGCCGGTCCGGTCGCCCTGCGCGATGCAGCGGCCGGCGGCGACGCCAAGGCGCTGTTCGAGATCGGCTCGCGCTACGCCGAGTCGCGCGGTGTCAAGGAAGACATGGCGGCGGCGGCCAAATGGTATGAGAAAGCTGCCGACCTCGGTTTCGCACCGGCAGAATACCGCATCGGCAATTTCTACGAGAAGGGCATCGGCGTCGCACGCGACATCAAGAAAGCGAAGACCTGGTACCAGCTTGCCGCAGAGCAGGGCAATGCCAGCGCCATGCACAATCTGGCCGTGCTGTTTGCGATGGCGGCGGATGGCGTGACCGACAATGAATCGGCAGCGCGCTGGTTCCAGGCGGCGGCGGATCTCGGTGTCAAGGACAGCCAGTTCAATCTCGGCATCCTCGCGGCGAAGGGCGTCGGCATGAAGCAGAACCTCGAGGAGAGCTACAAATGGTTCGCGCTCGTCGCCAAGACCGGCGACAAGGATGCGGCGGCCAAGCGCGACGAGATCGCCAAGGCGCTGAGGCCCGAGCAGCTGGAGCGTGCGCGGGCCGCGGCTGAACTGTGGAAGGCCAAGCCGCTCGATCCAGCCGCCAATTCGGCCGACATTCCTGAATCGTGGCAGGATGGCACACCGCAGACGACGGCCGGCATCGACATGAAGAAAGCGGTCCAGAACATCCAGCGCATTCTCAACAAGAACGGCTACGAAGCCGGCAATCCCGACGGCATGATGGGCCAGAAAACCAAGAACGCGATCATGGCCTTCCAGGCCGACAACGACATGAAGGCAACCGGCGCGATCGACGAAAAACTGGTCAAGGCGCTGCTCGCGCGCAAATAACGGCGGATGCGTCGTTTCCGCGACGTCCCTGCCACAGATTTGCCTGTTAACTGATTGAGTTGTTTTTTGTTTCGGCAGCGCGACGAAGTTTGACTTCACCGCCCGGCCGGCGCAAGAACGAGATAACCTTCTGACGCAAAATGCCCGCAACGGTTGCATTCGCCAGGAGGCAAACTGATCGAGACTGACGGGTGGGCATCTATCTCCCGATCGCGGAAATTTCCGTCAACGTCTTCGTGCTGCTGGCAATGGGCGCAGCGGTGGGTTTCCTGTCGGGCATGTTCGGCGTGGGCGGCGGCTTTCTCATCACGCCGCTGCTGATCTTCTACAACATACCGCCGGCAATCGCGGTCGCCACCGGCGCCAACCAGGTCATCGCTTCCTCCTTTTCCGGCGCCCTGTCGCACATGAAGCGCGGCACGCTCGACTTCAAGCTCGGCGGCGTGCTTTTGGCCGGCGGCATCGTCGGTTCGACCGGCGGCATCTATGTCTTTGCACTCCTGCGCCGGCTCGGCCAGCTCGACCTGTTCATATCGCTGCTCTACGTCGTGCTGCTCGGCACTGTCGGCGGGCTGATGCTGGTCGAGAGTGTCAATGCACTGCGCGCCACCCGCAGCGGCGCCGCACCGGTGTTGAAGAAATCCGGCCAGCACAACTGGATCCACCGCCTGCCGCTGAAGATGCGGTTCAGGGCCTCGAAGCTCTTTGTCAGCGTTATTCCGGTGCTTGGGCTGGGCGCGGCGATTGGCTTCCTGTCGTCGATCATGGGAGTCGGCGGCGGCTTCATCATGGTGCCCGCCCTGATCTACCTTTTGAAAGTGCCGACCAACGTCGTCATCGGCACCTCGCTGTTCCAGATCATCTTCACCTCGGCCTACACCACGCTGGTCCACGCCACCACCAACCAGACGGTCGACGTCATGCTCGCCTTCCTGTTGATGGCAGGCGGCGTCGCCGGCGCACAATATGGCGCCAAGGCCGGTCAGAGGCTGCGGGGCGAACAACTCAGGGCACTGCTGGCGCTGCTTGTGCTGGCGGTCGCCATCCGGCTCGCCATCGATCTTTTCGTCACGCCTCCCAATCTCTATTCGCTGTCCGGCGTGGGCCTGAGCTGATGGCTGGCTTGAGGACGCTCGCGGCCGCCGCCTTGCTGTCGCTGCTGGCCGCGGCGTCACCGGCGAAGGCACAGACGCCACTAACCGAAAACATCCAGATCGGCCTTTCCACCGACAATGTCTCGATTACCGCCGGCTTTTCCGGCGCCGACCTGACCATCTTCGGATCGCTGGAAAATGCCGATCCGCTTGTCGCACGGCAAGGGCGCTACGACGTGATCGTTGTGCTGGAAGGCCCGGCCCGACCGGTCGTCGTGCGCCGCAAGGACCGGGTGCTCGGCGTCTGGGTCAATCTGGAGTCGGAGACCTTCGAAAACGTACCTGTCTCCTATTCGGTGGCGACGACGCGGCCGCTGCAGGACGTCACCGATCCGAACAGCTACAGGCAGCTGTCGCTTGGCGCCTCCAACCTCTATTTGCAGCCGGCCGACGCCGAGGACAGCCCGGCGACAATCGAGGAGTTCACCGCCGCGCTGCGCGAGCGCAAGGCGGCAACAGGCCTCTACAGCGAGAATGTCGGCGGTGTGCAGTTCCTGTCGCAGAACCTGTTCCGCGCCACCGTCAGGCTCGCTCCCAACGTTCCGGTCGGCACCCACAAGGCCCGCGCCTTCCTGTTCAAGAGCGGCCTGTTCATCAAGGAAAGCTCCGCCCAGCTCGAAATCCGCAAGTCCGGTTTCGAACAGTCGATCTTCCGCGTCGCGCACGACTACTCCTTCCTCTACGGTGTCTTTGCCGTATCGCTGGCCATGCTGACAGGCTGGCTCGGAAGACTGGTCTTCAGGAAAGACTGAACTCTCGTAAAAGTGGTTTCCCTTTCCGAGGGTATGGGCTAGACCGCGACCCCCGGCCCGACCGGACACGAGCTGCTGCTCCCCAAATCAGAAATACAGGAACGCACGATGCGACCAGCATTTGCCGGGATCGACTTCGGCACTTCAAATTCCACCGTGAGCGTGGTCAGGAACGGGCAGCCGCGGCTGGTGCCGTTGGAAGACGGCCAGGTCACGCTGCCCAGTGCGGTGTTTTTCAATTTCGAGGACAACCGCACCTATTTCGGGCGACGCGCCATCGCCAACTATACGGACAGTATCGAAGGCCGCCTGATGCGCTCGCTGAAGAGCGTGCTCGGCAGCTCGCTCGCTCATGAAAAGACGCGCATCAAGGCGCGCTCGATCGGCTTCATGGAAATTGTCGGCCTATTTGTCGGCCACCTGAAAAAGAAGCTCGAAGAAAACGCCCTCGACACCGTCGAAAGCGTCGTGCTCGGACGGCCGGTACAGTTCGTAGACGACGACGCCGGGGCCGACGCCGGGGCCGAGCACGAACTCGAAAATGCCGCTCGCGCCCAAGGCTTTAAGCATATCGCCTTCCAATTCGAGCCGATCGCGGCGGCACTCGATTACGAGCAGAAAGTGACGCGCGAGGAACTGGCGCTGATCGTCGACATGGGCGGCGGCACGTCCGATTTCTCTATCGTGCGGGTCTCGCCCGAGCGCGCCCGCTCGCTCGACCGCAAGGACGATATCCTGGCCAGCCGCGGCATCCACATCGGCGGCACCGACTTCGACCGGCTGCTGAGCATCGCCCATGTAATGCCGCAGCTCGGCTATCTGACGTCAACCAAGGACGGCAAGCGCAATCTGCCGGCGAGCTACTTCATCGACCTGGCTACATGGCAGCGCATCAACCTGGTCTACACCGCAAGGGCGATGACGCATCTGCGCCAGATCCGCTACGAGGCGGAGCGCGCAGACCTGGTCGAACGCTTCATCCACATCGTCGAGCATCGTTACGGCCACGCTCTGGCGGCGCTGGTCGAAAGGGCCAAGATCGAGCTGACGCACCGATCGTCGGCCGGTATCGAGGTCGCGCTACCGGAGGTGAGGTTCACGGCAGAGATCACGCGCGAAGGTCTCGAAGCCACTATCGCTCGGGATATTGAGCGCGTTGCAGGTACCGTCGAGCAGACCGTCCGCGACGCGCAGGTGAAGCCCTCCGATATCACGGCGGTGTTCCTGACCGGCGGATCGACCGCGATCCCGCTGGCCAGGCAGCAGATCCTGGCTCTGGTGCCGCAGGCGTCGGTAATCGAAGGCGACGTGTTCGGCTCGGTCGGGCTTGGGCTGGCGCTCGACGCGCAGCGGAAGTTCGGCTGATCGGCTTAAAGCGGCGTGGCTCTCTCAGCTTTGCCGCCGAGATGCGCCTTGAGCGCCATCTGGGCCAGGCTTGGCTGCCGGTCGCGATGCGTGATCATGGCAAATTCGCGCTTCGGCAGATCGATCGGCACGGAACGCAGGCTGCCTTCGGCGACCGCGCGCGCGACGACGAGTTCCGAAATGATGGTGGCGCCGGCGCCGGCCTCGACTGCCTGGCGAATAGCCTCATTGCTCGGCAACACCAGGAATATCTGCAGGTCCGCAAACGAAATCCCGTCGCGTCGGGCAAGGTCCTCCAGCGCCTCGCGCGTGCCCGACCCGCCTTCGCGAATGATCCAGCGAAGCCCCCCAAGGTCCGGATGCCCAGGCGAAACTTCGGCGATCTCGGAATGCGAGCGCGCCACGACCAGTATCATGCGATCGATATCGACCTTGGCACGCCGCAATATGTCGGATTCGGTGCGCCCCTCGACCAGGCCAAAATCCGCTGCGCCATCAAGCACATTGGTCTCGACCTGCCTGGTGTTGCCAATGCTCACGCTCAGCCTGACGGCAGGATAGGCTTCGTGGAAAGAGGCGAGCCGGCGCGGCAGCCAATAGCTGGCGATGGTCTGGCTGGCAGCGATCGAGAGACTGCCTGATATCGTCTGCGAGACATGCTCCAGCACGTTGTGGGCGGCCGCCGCCCGCTCGAGAACCGCCTTGGCCTCCGGCAGGAACCGGCGCCCGGTCTCGGCGAGCTCTATGTTGCGGCCAACGCGATTGAACAACTGGACGCCATGCTGCTGCTCGAGCGAGCGGATCGCGGCGGATGCCGCCGACTGTGAGATGCCCACCAACTCGGCCGCTTTGGTCATGTGCGCCCGTTCGGCGACGGCGACGAAGATCCGCAATTGGTCCAGAGTCATGCCGGCATTAAGAAGCAAATCCGATTGGAATTACAAGAGCAAGTTGTTAGACAGATTGATTGCTTTGTTCTAGATTTTGGCCCGAAATTGGAAAAAAGTCGCGCCAGAACAGTCGAGGCTAGAAATTGGTGAGGCTGTTCAAATCCGTGTTTGCGCACTGGACCCGCAGCCTGCCATGGCGGCTCGTCGGTGAACGCTATCGGCCGGAACAGCATTACATGCGCGGCCCAGGCCCGAAGACGAGAGCCAAGGCCGCGGAACGCAAAAACATCGCCGGATCATGACCAACGAACCGCTGCGCGGCGCCAACTCAGCACCATCCCAACGGCCGCTTGCCGATACGCGCGCGCCCGCTGAAGGCGACGGCGTCGATACTTCGCCCGATGTCTCCGACAGCGTCGCCAAGACCACTTGCTATATGTGCGCCTGCCGCTGCGGCATCGACGTCCATATCAAGGACGGCAAGGTCCGCTACATCAACGGCAACAAGGACCACCCGGTCAACCGCGGCGTGCTGTGCGGCAAGGGCAGCGCCGGCATCATGCAGCATTACAGCCCGGCCCGGCTGAAGAAGCCGCTGCTACGCACCGGCCCGCGCGGCTCGGGTGAGTTCCGCGAGATCGAGTGGGAGGAAGCTTTGTCGATCGCGACGAAGCGGCTTTCGAATATCCGCCGAACCGATCCGAAGAAACTCGCCTTCTTCACCGGGCGCGACCAGTCGCAATCGCTGACCGGCTGGTGGGCGAGCCAGTTCGGCACGCCGAACTTTGCCGCCCATGGCGGCTTCTGCTCGGTCAATATGGCGGCCGGCGGCCTCTACACGATTGGCGGCTCGTTTTGGGAGTTCGGCGAACCCGATTGGGACAACACCAAATATTTCATGCTGTTCGGGGTTGCCGAAGACCATGATTCCAATCCGATCAAGATCGGCCTCGGCAAGCTCAAGGCGCGCGGCGCCAAGGTGGTCTCGATCAATCCCTGCCGCACCGGCTATAATGCAATTGCCGACGACTGGATCGGCATCCGGCCTGGCACCGACGGCCTGTTCGTATTTGCCCTCATCCACGAATTGCTGAAGGCAGGGCGCGTCGATCTCGACTACCTCTTGCGCTACACCAACGCCCATCTTCTCGTCATTCAGGAGCCTGGTGCGGCCGACGACGGGCTGTTCATGCGCGATGATGGCGGCAATCCACTGGCTTGGGACAGGGTGGCGAAGATGCCTGTCGATGCCAGCAATGCCGATGCGAAACCGGCATTGACCGGCAGCGTTCTAGTTGACGGCCGCCGCGGCGTGCCGGTCTTCCAACTCGTCGCCGACCGCTATCTGGACGAGAGCTATTCACCCGACGCCGTCGCTGACCGGTGCGGCATCTCCGCCGACACGATCCGACGCATTGCTGCAGAACTCGCTCATGTCGCCTTCGAACAGCAAATCGAATTGCCGGTGGCCTGGACGGACTGGGCCGGCCGCCGGCACGAGACCATCAAGGGCCGGCCGGTGTCGATGCATGCGATGCGCGGCATCTCGGCCCATTCGAACGGTTTTCACTCCTGCCGCGCCATTCATCTGCTTCAGGTGCTTCTCGGCACGGTGGACGTGCCGGGCGGCTTCCGCTTCAAACCGCCTTATCCACGGTGTGCACCGCCGGGTCCGAAGCCAGCCGGCAAGAATGTGAAGCCGATGACGCCGCTGGACGGCATGCCGCTCGGTTTCGTCTGCGGACCGGGGGACCTGCTGATCGATGAAGCCGGCAAGCCCATTCGTATCGACAAGGCCTACTCCTGGGATGCGCCGCTTGCAGCACACGGCCTCATGCACACGGTCATCCGCAACGCCTGGGCCGGCGATCCCTACACGATCGACACGCTATTCATGTACATGTCGAACATGGCCTGGAACTCGTCGATGAACACGGTCGAGACGATGGCGATGCTGACCGACATGGATGCGTCGGGCGAGTACAAGATCCCGTTCATCATCTATTCCGACGCTTATTATTCCGAGACCGTGCCGTTCGCCGATCTGGTGCTGCCGGATACGACCTATCTCGAGCGTCATGACTGTATCAGTCTGCTCGACCGGCCGATCAGCCACGCCGACGGGCCGGGCGACGCCATCCGCCATCCCGTCGTCGAGCCGGACCGCGAGGTCAGGCCGTTCCAGACGGTGCTGATCGAACTCGGCGCGCGGCTCAGCCTGCCCGGCTTCGTCGACGACGATGGTTCCGCCAAATACCGCGACTATGCCGACTACATCGTCAATCACGAGCGCACACCAGGTGTCGGTCCGCTCGCCGGCTGGCGCGGAAAGGACGGGGCCTCGGTTGGCAAGGGCGAGGTCAATCCCGACCAGTTGCAGCGCTACATCGATAATGGCGGCTTCTGGCACCAGGATTTCGCCGTCGATCAGCGCTACTATAAGATGGCCAACCGCTCGTATCTCGAATTCGCCGAGAGCATGGGCTTCATCCCGAAGGCCGAGCCGATCGCCTTCCAACTCTATTCCGAGCCGATGCAGCGCTTTCGCCTTGCGGCGCGCGGCCATGGCGGGGTGCTGCCGCCGAAGGCAGAGTGCAGCCGTATCGAGACCTATATGGATCCGCTGCCGTTCTGGTACGCGCCCTTCGAAGAGGCTGCGGTCGATAGCCAAGTCTATCCGCTCCACGCGCTGACGCAGCGGCCGATGCATATGTACCATTCATGGGGTTCTCAGAACGCGTGGTTGCGGCAGATCACCAGCCAGAACCGGCTGTTCGTGCATCACCGGACCGCAGCCAGCCTCGGGCTTGTCGATGACGACTGGGTGTGGATCGAGAGCATCAACGGCAAGGTAAAAGGACAGATCAAGCTGGTCGACGGCGTCAACGCAGATACGGTGTGGACCTGGAACGCCATCGGCAAACGGCGCGGCAGCTGGGGGCTCAAGGATGACGCGGCCGAATCCAATCGCGGCTTCCTGCTCAACCACATCATCGGCGACCAGACCTCCGCCGATGCCAGCGGCAAACGCTATTCGAATTCCGATCCGGTGACCGGTCAGGCGGCGTGGTTCGACCTGCGCGTGCGCATCGTCAAATGCGCGCCCGAGGAAGCTGGCTTCACCGAACCGCAGTTCGAGCGGTTCCGGCAGCCGCCGGAGTCTGAGCCCTCGCCCGACAAACTGAGTTTCGGCGCCGAGTTCCGCATGAAAAGAGAAGCCGCCGAATGACTTGCCTTCCCGCCCATACCGACAAGAAGCTCGGCCTTGTCATCGATCTCGACACCTGCGTCGGCTGCCAGGCCTGCGTTACCGCCTGCAAAGAATGGAACACCGGCGGCCATATGGCGCCGCTAACCGACATCGACCCCTATGGCGGCAATGTTGACGGTGTCTGGTTCAACCGCGTGCACAGTTATGAGCACATGACCGAGATGGGTGGGCGCACGGTCAATTTCCCACGCTCCTGCCTGCACTGCGAGACACCGGCGTGCGTCACGGTCTGCCCGACCGGCGCCTCCTACAAACGGGCGTCGGATGGCATCGTGCTGGTCGACGAGGACAAGTGCATCGGCTGCAAACTGTGCAGCTGGGCCTGTCCCTACGGTGCGCGCGAATTCGACACCGATGTTGGCGTGATGAAGAAATGCACGTTGTGCGTCGACCGCATCTACAACGACAATCTGGCGGAAGAAGATCGCGTGCCTGCCTGCGTTGCCGCCTGTCCGACCAGCGCGCGGCATTTCGGCGATCTGGGCGATCCGGCATCGGCTATCTCGCAACTGGTGGCCGAGCGCGGCGGTGTCGATCTGATGCCGGAAATGGGCTATAAGCCGACCAACAAATATCTGCCGCCACGTGCCCACACCACCCGCGCCGCATCGGTACCGGCGCCGGCGCTTGAAGCGGTGCGGGCCGAAGGCGGCTTCCTCGGCTGGGTCGACCGCATGCTTTCGAACTGACCCGTGCCTTCATGCATCCAGCATTCTCCGTCGTCTTTTTCACCACCGCCACGGGCGCCGGTTACGGCCTGCTCGCGCTGCTTGGCGTGCTGGCCGGACAGGGCTTTATCCCGCCCGATTTCTGGCTTGGCCTTACCGGCATGGGGCTGGCGCTTGGCCTGATCTCGGCAGGCCTGCTGTCGTCGGCCGGCCATCTCGGTCGGCCCGAACGCGCCTGGCGTGCCTTCTCGCAATGGCGAAGCTCATGGCTGTCGCGCGAAGGCATTGCCTCGGTCGCCACCTTCGTGCCGGCGGGACTGTTCGGTATTGGCTGGGTGGTCCTCGGCCGAACGAGCGGCTGGGTGGCTGTCGCCGGGCTGCTCGCTGCCATCGGCGCGGTCGCCACCGTTTGCACTACCGGCATGATCTACGCGTCGTTGAAGCCGATCGCCCAATGGCACAGCCGCTTCACCCTGCCCGCCTACCTGATCTTCGCGACGATGACCGGCAGTGTGCTGCTTAACGCGTTGCTGCAGGGATTCGGCGTCGGCTCGGCGGCTGTGCTGGCGTGTGCGCTGCTTGCAACGTTTGCCGGCTGGGGCTGGAAGCTGGTGACCTGGCGGTACAACGACCGGCTGGAGATCCCGACCACGGCCAACACGGCAACGGGCTTGGCCGGCGGCACGGTGCGGTCGATCGAGTGGCCGCATACGGAAGAAAACTATCTGCTCAAGGAAATGGGTTTTCGGATCGCGCGCAAGCATAGTGCTAAACTCCGTCAGATCACACAAGCGCTGGCCTTTGCTTTGCCGGCCCTGCTGCTGATTGCCGCGTTCGCCTTGCCGTGGCCCTATGCGGCGGCTTCGTCGATACTCGCCGCAATCGTGCAACTCGCCGGAATGCTGGTCGAGCGCTGGCTGTTCTTCGCCGAGGCGAAACACACGGTCACGTTGTACTACGGCAGGTAGGTTCAGCCCGGCCTGAGCATCGCGTGGGAAATCGCGAAGATGCGTTCCTTGCCAAGCATATAGGCCATCAGCGTTTCGCGCTTGAACAGTCCCAGATAGGCGCGATCGAGCACGTTGAGCGAGCCGGTATAGGCGCCGAAAGCCGGCATGATCATGCGGCCGCCATCGCCGGCAAAGCAACGACGCCGCACCGAACGGCCTTGCTGCACGATGCGGGCGCACGGATGCAGATGGCCTGATATCTCGCCTTCCACTCTCACCGCCGAAGGCTCGTGCCGGAAGAGTAGCGAGCCTATGGCCAGCTCGCGCACGGTCTCGCCGGGCAGGTCGGCCGGTGCTTCAGGATCATGGTTCCCGGCGACCCAGAACCAGTCGCGCCCGACCATCAGCCCTTCCAGCCTTTCGCGAAAGCTCGCGTGCATACGCGCTGCGCCGCCGCCATCATGAAAACTGTCGCCCAGGCTGATGACGATCGCAGGCTGATAATCGGCGATCACCGCCTGCAGCCGGAGCAACGTCGCGCCGGTGTCGTAAGGTGGGACCAGCGTGCCGCGCCTGGCCAGTGAGGAGCCTTTTTCCAGATGCAGATCGGACACGGCCAGAAGCCGGAATTCGGGAAAATAGAGCACGCCGCGACGGTCGCAGATCGCGCGTTCGCCGGCGATACGGACAGCGCCCGCATCCGCTAGAGGCGCAGCCATGGCCAGCGCGACAGTCATTTCGTCCCCATGGCCTCCTCGACCAGCGTGGCTGCATCCATCAGCAGCGTGTCATCGGCCTCGCCGTGCACCGGCATCTTGCCAATCTCGAGCATGATCGGCACGGCGAGCGGCGAGATCTGCTCGAGGTTCTTATGCATGATTCGACCCTGGACGCGCGAGAGCATCTCGGCAAGTCTGCTGACATCCAGCAGACCGGTCGCGGCATCGGCACGCGTCGCCTGCAAAAGGACATGGTCGGGCTCGTGGCTGCGCAGTACGTCGTAGATGAGATCCGTCGACACGGTTACCTGGCGGCCGCTCTTCTCCTGGCCCGGGTGGCGTTTCTCGATCAATCCCGAGATCAGCGCGCAATTGCGAAAGGTGCGCTTCAACAGCCAGCTGCCGGCGAGCCAGGCTTCGAGGTCGTCGCCCAGCATGTCCTGATCGAAGAGCGCAGCCAGCGACGGTTTCTTCGCCCTGAACATGTGGCCCATATCGGCCAGCGACCATATGGCAAGCGCATAGTCGGTGGCGACGAAGCCGAGCGGCTTGGCTCCCGCCCTGTCGAGGCGGCGGGTGAGCAGCATGCCGAGCGTCTGGTGCGCCAGCCTGCCCTCGAACGGATAGGCCACCAGGTAGTAGCGGTTGCCGCGCGGAAAGGTCTCGATCAGCAGATCGTCGCGTTTCGGCAGCACCGACTTGTCGGCCTGGAAACGCAGCCAGTCGGCGACCTGCTCCGGCAGCTTCTTCCAGCGCTGCGGGTCGTCCAGCATGGCGCGGACCTGTTCGGCTAGGTACGTCGAAAGCGGGAATTTGCCACCGCCATAGTAAGGTACCTTGGCGTCGCTGCCGGGTGCGTTCGAGACGAAGCACTCATTCTCGCGGATGCCTTCGAAGCGCAGCACCTTGCCGGCGAACATGAAGGTATCGCCGTGCGTCAGCGTCTCGAGGAAGGCCTCCTCGATCTTGCCCAGAACCCGGCCGCCACGCGAGGCCGCGCCTCTGCTGCCGGCCTGCACGTAGCGGACGTTGAGCGCCGGCACTTCGATGATGGTGCCGACATTGAGCCGGTATTGCTGGGCGACGCGAGGATTTGAGACCCGCCACAGCCCGTCCCTGTTGAGACGAATACGGGCGTAGCGTTCGTAGTTCTTCAGCGCATAGCCGCCGGTGGCGACGAAATCGACGACGCGATCGAATGTCGGCCGATCGAGATCGGCATAGGGTGCAGCCGTCCGCACTTCCTCGAACAGCGCATCGGCATGGAACGGCGCACCGCAGGCACAGCCCAGTACGTGCTGCGCCAACACGTCGAGACCGCCATTGACCAACGGCGGGGTGTCCTGGGCGCCGAGATAATTGGCGTCGAGCGCCGCCCTGCATTCCAGCACCTCGAAGCGGTTGGCCGGGATCAGGATCGCCTTCGACGGCTCGTCCATACGGTGGTTGGCGCGGCCGATGCGCTGTGCCAGCCGGCTGGCACCTTTCGGCGCGCCGACATGGACGACCAGGTCGACGTCGCCCCAGTCGATGCCGAGGTCGAGCGTCGATGTGGCGACGATGGCGCGCAGGGCGTTTTCGCCCATCGCTTTCTCCACGCGCCGGCGCTGGGCGACATCGAGCGAGCCGTGATGCAGCGCGATCGGCAGGGTGTCCTCGTTGACCCGCCACAACTCCTGGAACAGCAGTTCCGCCTGGCTGCGCGTGTTGACGAACAGCAGGGTTGTCTTGTGGCGCTTGATCTCGTCGTAGATCTCCGGCGTTGCGTAGCGGGCCGAATGTCCCGCCCACGGCACGCGCTCCTCCGAATCGAGAATGGAGATCTCGGGCTTGGCGCCGCCAGTGACGACGATCAGTTCGGCCATCGGCCCCGGTGGATTCTGGTTGACCAGCCAGCGCCGCAATTCGTCGGGCTCGGCGACCGTCGCCGACAGGCCTATCGTCTGCAGGGCGGGCACAAACGAGCGCAGCCGGGCCAGCCCGAGCGACAGGAGATGCCCGCGCTTCGAGGTCACCAGCGAATGCAATTCGTCGAGCACGACATAGCGCAGGTCCTCGAAGAAGCGCCTGGCATCGGGCGCGGCAATCAGCAGCGCCAATTGCTCGGGCGTGGTCAGGAGAATGTCGGGCGGCGCCAGCTTCTGCCGCTGGCGCTTGTGTGCGGGCGTGTCGCCAGTGCGCGTCTCGACGGTGACGGGCAGCCCGATTTCTGCGACGGGTTTGCCGAGATTGCGCTCGATGTCGACGGCCAGCGCCTTCAGCGGCGAGATGTAGAGTGTGTGGATGCCTCGATGCGCCTGCCCCGGCCTTCTCCTCGGTCGGCCAGCCAGTTCGGTCAGCGATGGCAAGAACCCGGCCAGCGTCTTGCCGGCGCCGGTCGGCGCGATCAGCAATGCCGACTGGCCGCCCTGGGCTTTGGCCAGCAAATCGATCTGGTGGGCGCGCGGCGACCAGCCCTTTTCCGCAAACCATTTGACAAATGGCTCGGGCAGGACGACGGCGGCATTCTGTTCGGCAAGGCGCGGCTGCTCTGTCACGCGCCAGAGGTAGCGCGGCGACGCGCAATCGCCAAGCAGAATCGGAACAAAAGGTGATCGATTCGCGTTACGGCCGGCGAAACCCGGTCGGGCCGCCATAGAGATAGCCGATACGGGCGATCGCTTCCTTCAACCCCTCACGCGATACCAGCATGGTGTGCCCGTTGGCGTGGATCATCGCCTCTGCGTCGGTCATAACAGCGACGTGACCTTTCCAGAAGACCAGGTCGCCGCGCCGCAACCCGGCAAAATCCGGCCCGGGGTCGAGCGGCTCGCCGATGGTCGCCGCCTGCATGTCGGTGTCGCGCAGCACTTGCCTGCCAGCCATGTGCATCGCAAGCTGCACCAGGCCGGAACAGTCGATGCCGAAGCCCGAGGCGCCGCCCCACAAATAGGGCGTGCCGAGAAAGCTCTCGGCAACAGCAACGTAGTCGGCGGCTGCCTCGGCGACAGGCCTGAGATGACCCGAGATGACCGCCTGGCCGGACCGCAACAGCGCATAATGCGTGCCGCGCGTTTCGGCTGAGCCCGTCACCGTCACCAACGATCCCATCGAGAGCTGTCCGCTCACCGGGAAGCGCAAGTCGGGTCCTGGATAGAGAAAGGTGCGCGGCACCGAAACGACATGGGTCGGCGCATGGTCCCGCGCGCCCAGTGCCGTGTCGGCGACATAGCCGACATAACCGTCGCGTTCGGCCTGGATCCAGGCCCAGCCTTCGGCGTCCTCGAAGACGAGAATATCGTCGCCGAACAGAAGCTGTGTGTTGACGCCGGCATCCGGCCGCGGCGCCTTGCGGATGTCTGCGACGGAAGCGGTGATGCGAGCCGGCCGGCCGGCGACGAAACGGTCGGCGGAAATCTCGCCTCTCAGCCTGGCGTCGGCGAGATCGGAGCGGAAGGCATGGAGGCGGGCATCCCTGGCGGTCAAATCGGCAACTCGTTCAAATGGACAATTTGGTCAAATGGGCAACTCTTGGGCTCTGGCAATGATAACATCGCCAAAGCGCTCGACAAAGAGCGCGCCTTCGACTGTGCGCCTCACCAGCACGTTTCGCTTGTCCAGCTCGTCGCGGTGGCGCGACACCAGTTTCAGCGCCCCCATCGTATCGAGCGCACGGGTGATCACCGGCTTGGTGACGTTGAGGCGGGCAGCGAGCCCGCGCACCGTGTGTGGCGGCGGATCGAGATAGATGGTGAACAGGATCGCCGTCTGGCGCATGGTAAGGTCGGGCGCGTCGTCGCGCACCTCCGACAGCACCACCTGCTGCCACAGTCGCAAGGCCTGGCTTGGACGCATGATAATCGACATCCGGCCAGCATGACGGAAAATTGTTTCGGTTCCGTTTCAGTCAATACTTTCGTCGGCTATGCCCGAGACATCAGCCGAAGCGGTTCGAAATGACCCGCTCCAGCGCCCTGATGCCTTGCGCCTCGCCACCGGCAAGGCCGTGCGGGCGATCGGACGGGTTCCAGGCGAAGATGTCGAAATGCGCCCAGCCGGCGGTCTTTTCCACGAAGCGCTTCAGGAAAAGCGCCGCGGTGATCGAGCCGGCGAAACCGTCCGATGTGACGTTGTTGATGTCGGCCACCTTCGACGCCAGCTTGGCGTCATAGGGCTTCCACAACGGCATGCGCCACAGCGGATCCTCGACCGCAACGGAGGCGTCCGCCAGCTCGGATGCAAGCGCCTCGTCACCGGTATAGAACGGCGGCAAGTCGGGACCGAGCGCAACACGGGCAGCGCCTGTCAGCGTTGCCATATCGACCAGCATCTGCGGCTCCTCGTCATCGGCCAAGGCCAAGGCATCGGCGAGCACCAGCCGTCCTTCGGCGTCGGTGTTGCCGATTTCGACGGTGATGCCCTTGCGGCTCACCAGCACGTCGCCTGGCCGGAAGGCGTTGCCGGCTATCGAATTCTCGACAGCGGGAATGAGCACGCGCAGGCGGACTTTCAGCCCGGCGGCCATAATCATGGAAGCGAGGCCCAGCACGTTGGCAGCGCCGCCCATGTCCTTCTTCATCAAAAGCATGCCCGAGGACGGCTTGATGTCGAGGCCGCCTGTATCGAAGCAGACGCCCTTGCCCACCAGCGTTATCTTGGGGGCATTGTTCGGCCCCCAAATCATGTCGATCAGGCGAGGCGCGTCGGCAGAAGCCCGACCGACGGCGTGGATCATCGGAAAGTTGGCGGTAAGAAGATCGTCGCCCTTGGTCACCGATATTTCGGCCTTGTGCGTCGCGGCCAAGGTCCGGGCGGCTTTCTCCAACTGCCCGGGACCCATATCGCTGGTCGGCGTGTTAACCAGATCGCGCGCCAGGAAAATGCCATCGGCGAGGCGGCGGATGCGGGCGACGTCGGTGCCAGCCGGCAGCGCGAGGCGCAGCGTCTTGCCTGGCCTCTTGCCGTAGCGGGTGAAGACATAGCCGCCGAGCGCCACGGCGAGTGCCGTAAGCTCCGGCTTGGCGGGTGCCGACGCAAAATGCCAGTCGCCTTCGGGCAAGGCTCTCGCAAGTGCGCCGATGGCCAGTGCGCCCTCGCCATCACCGGTGCCGAACAGGGCTCCGGCAATCGCGCCGTTGTCGCCAGGCACGATCACCGTCCTGCCGGCCTCGCCGGAAAAGCCGTTGGCCTTGGCCCAGGCGACCGAGGATGGCGCAAGGCCCGCCGCCGCCAGAGCATCCTTCGCTACCAGATGAACCGGCAGCGCATTGCTCAATTCTTTCTCGACGAGTTCGACAGGCATTCGCTGGTCTCCGGGCTTCCGAGTCGGCGTTTCTTAACTCTCCGTTAGGGTTAACAGAATATTTCTGCGGGAGGGAAGATGGCCACGCAAATGGTCACGCGATGAACGGAGCCCTGGTGCCGATGCCGACCAACCGCAGGATGAACGCCAGCGCAAATAGGCTGATCACCACGGCGTTGATGATGGTGCTTGCTGCAGGCGTCGCCGGCTGCGGAACCAGCAAATTGACGACTGGCTCGATTTCTCGTCCAAGCGGCAAGCCGCTGGAAACAATGTCGGCGGGCGAACTGCACAACGCTACGATGGCGCTCGGCCAGTCCTATTCGAAAAACCCCACCGACAAGCGGATCGCGACAAACTATGCCGCGGCGCTGCAGATGGACGGCGACGCAGACCAGTCGCTTGCGGTGATGCGCAAGCTGGCGATCGCCTTGCCGAAGGATCGCGACGTGCTCGCCGCCTATGGCAAGGCGCTTGCCGCCAACGGACAGTTCGAGCCGGCTCTCGATGCCGTGCGCCGCGCGCAGACCCCCGAATATCCTGATTGGAAACTGGTATCGGCGGAAGCTGCCATTCTCGACCAGCTCGGCCAAAAGGATGAGGCGCGCCAAGGCTATCGCAAGGCGCTGGACCTCAGGCCGAACGAACCGACGATCCTTTCCAATCTCGGCATGTCGTACGTGCTGGAAGGCGATTTGCGCACGGCCGAAACCTATATGCGCTCGGCCGCCCAGCAGCCGAATGCCGACAGCCGCGTCCGCCAGAACCTGGCGCTGGTCGTCGGTCTGCAAGGCCGTTTCGACGAGGCCGAGAAGATCGCCTCGCAAGAGCTGTCGCCGGATCAGGCGCAGGCGAACGTCGCTTACCTTCGCCAGATGCTGGCACAGCAGAATGCCTGGAGCCAGCTCAAGGAGCAGGACAAGGCAAAGCCCGCCACCAACTGACTGGCTCGAGCGCCGAACCGGCGCGCGAAATTCCGCAACATGTCAAACGCAAAGAGCCGCGCTGCACCGGCAGCGCGGCTCTGAATCATATCAGCTTTGTGGCGACGCGGCTGGCGCTACTCGCTGCTGGATTTCGGCTGGTCGCCAAAGATGCCGCGCTGGCTCACCTGGATGCCGGCGGGACCCAGAATGATGGCGAACAGTACCGGCAGGAAGAACAGGATCATCGGCACGGTGAGCTTCGGCGGCAGCGCGGCCGCCTTCTTCTCGGCGGCATTCATGCGCATGTCGCGGCTCTCACTGGCAAGCACGCGCAACGCATGCGCCACGGGCGTACCGTAGCGCTCAGCCTGAACCAACGCCTGGGACACCGACCTGACGGATTCCAGGCCGGTTCGGCTTGCAAGGTTCTCGTAGGCCTGCTTGCGCTCCTGGAGATAGGAAAGTTCGGCGTTGGTCAGGATGAATTCTTCCGCCAATGCCACCGATTGCGCGCCGATCTCATCGGCGACCTTGCGAAGCGCTGCTTCCACCGACATGCCGGACTCGACGCATATCAGCAACAGGTCGAGCGCGTCCGGCCACGCCATCTGGATCGACTGCTTGCGCTTGGTAGCGCGGTTGTTGACGTAGAGCACCGGTGCGTAGAACCCCGCATAGGCAACCACGATGCACACGAACAGCTTCACGAAAATCGGCTGCTCCGGCAATCCTCCGAGCACGAACAGATACATCGCCGCCAATGCAAAGCCTATGAAGGGCAGGACGAGACGGAAGAAAAGGAAGCGCGTCAGCGGATTTTGCCCGCGAAAACCCGCCACTTTCAATTTCTGCAAGGTACCTTCATCCGCCAGCGCACGCCTGAGATCCAGGCGATCGACAATATTGCGCATGCCGACCGACTGTTCTTCGCGCAGGCCCTTGCGGCGGCGGTCGGCTTCGACTGCCAGTCGCGCGCGCTGCTTGGCGCGCAGCTCATCGCGCTCCAGCGCTACGGATTTCATGCGCGCCTTGAGCTGGTTCCCGCCAAAGGCGGGCAGCAGCGTGAAGACGGTCGCAAACACCGCGATGCCGACCAGCAGTGCGATCAGCAGGGACGGGTCGGTGAGAGTTCTGATGACGTGATCGGTCATACGCGAGTCCTAGACTTCGAAGTTCATCATCTTGCGCATTACCAGGACGCCCATCGACATCCAGATGCCGGAACAACCGAGGATCAGATGGCCGGTGCTGGTGACGAAGAGGGGCATGATGTAGTTCGGGCTCGTCAAATAGACGAGAAAGGCGACGACGAAAGGCAACGCGCCGATGATCACGGCGGATGCCTTGGCTTCCATGGACAACGCCTGGACCTTGGCTTTCATTTTCTTGCGGTCGCGAAGTACACGCGAAAGATTGCCCAGCGCTTCGGAAAGATTGCCGCCGGCCTGAGACTGGATCTGGATGACGATGCCGAAGAAGCTCGCCTCGGTGCACGGCATCGTTTCGGGCATGCGCATGGCCGCGTCGGGGATCGACAAACCCATTTGCTGCGAATCGACTATGCGGCGGAACTCGGTCTTGACCGGTTCGGGGGATTCGTTGGCGATCAGGCGCACGGCATCGTTCAGCGGCAGGCCGGATTTTACCGCACGCACGATGATATCGAGCGCGTTCGGAAATTCGTTGAGGAACGCCTTGACGCGGTGCGCGCGGCGAAACGAGACGAACCAGCGGGGGAGACCCAAAACGCCGACCAGCAGCGCAGCCGGCAAGACCAGCAACGGTGCGCCGATGAAATAGACAAGAGCCGTCAAGACGATGCCGCAGACCGCCGAGTAGACATAGAAGCGCTCAAGCGAGATCTTCATGCCGGCCTGACGGATTTGGATCTTCAGCGGTGGTTTCTTGACCAGGCTCTGATTGGACTTTTGCTTTTGATCGAGATCCTTCAGCGAATCCTGGACGGACTTGCGACGCTTGGCCGCTTCCGCCACGCGATCGCGCGAAGCCTTGACGACGGAACGATCCGTCTCGGCGGTCTTGATCGATTCAAGCCGCTTGCCGACCTGCTTCTCGGTGCTGATCCGGTTGAACAGGAAAGCATAGGCCACAGCGCCGGCGCTGAAGCCGGCGAGCACGACGAATGCCAATGCGGTGCCGTCAATTCCGAACATCGACCCTGGCCCCCAGGCTTCCAGACGGATCAGTCAGCGCGTTTCTCCATTGCCTCTAGCGCAACGGCGAGGCGCTGCTCCTCGCCGTAATAGCGGGCGCGCTCCCAGAAATGCGGACGGCCGATGCCAGTCGACACGTGCTCGCCCAGCAGCCTGCCGTTCGCGTCCTCGCCCTTGATGTTATAGAGAACGATGTCCTGGGTGATGATGACGTCACCCTCCATGCCGATCACCTCGGTGATGTGGGTGATGCGCCGCGATCCGTCGCGCAGGCGTGCAGCCTGTATGATCACGTCGACGGAGCCGACGACGATTTCGCGCACGGTTTTTTGCGGCAGCGTGTAGCCGCCCATGGCGATCATCGACTCTATACGGTTGAGGCATTCGCGCGGGCTGTTCGAGTGGATCGTTCCCATCGAGCCGTCATGGCCGGTGTTCATCGCCTGCAGCAGGTCGAACACTTCGGGTCCGCGCACTTCGCCGACGATAATACGTTCGGGGCGCATGCGCAGACAGTTCTTGACCAGGTCGCGCATGGTCACTTCGCCCTCGCCTTCGAGGTTGGGCGGACGGGTTTCGAGACGCACCACATGTGGCTGCTGCAATTGCAGCTCAGCTGAGTCCTCGCAGGTGATGACGCGTTCCTCGCGGTCGATATAGTTGGTCAGACAATTGAGCAGCGTCGTCTTGCCTGAGCCGGTACCGCCCGAGATGACAATGTTGCAGCGGACACGGCCGATGATCTTGAGAATCTCGGCCCCTTGCGGCGAAATCGAGCCGAACTTGACCAGCTGGTCGAGCGTCAGCTTGTCCTTCTTGAACTTGCGGATGGTAAGTGCGGTGCCGTCGATAGCCAGGGGCGGTGCGATGACGTTGACACGGGAGCCATCAGGAAGACGCGCATCGCAGATCGGGCTTGATTCATCGACGCGGCGGCCGACTTGGCTGACGATACGCTGGCAGATGTTGAGGAGCTGCTGGTTGTCGCGGAAACGGATGCCGGTCTGCTCGACCTTGCCGTTGACTTCGATGTAGACGTTCTTGGAGCCATTGACCATGATGTCGGCAATATCGTCGCGAGCAAGCAGTGGCTCCAGCGGCCCGTAGCCCAAAACGTCGTTGCAGATATCCTCGAGAAGCTCTTCCTGCTCAGCGATGGACATCGCGAAATTCTTGATCGCGATGATGTCGTTGACAATGTCGCGGATTTCCTCGCGCGCGCTTTCGGGATCGAGCTTGGCGAGCTGCGACAGATCGATCGTATCGATGAGTGCGGCGAAGACCTGGCTTTTGGTGTCGTAGTAGGTTTCGCTCTTTTGGCGCTGGATAGTTTTCGGCTCCGGGGCCAATGGCGGCGGCTCGACCGCACGGCGAACCGCCGGCGCGGCAGGCGCGCCGGATGGCGGCAGCGCCGCCGGCCTGGCAGTGACAGCAGCTTCCACAGGGTTCGCGGCCGCCGGCGCAGCAGGTGCGGGTGCTGGCTGACGGAATTCCGGAATGGTCCGGTTGCCGTCGTCGCTGCCTCTTTTACCAAACATGATCGCTTACCAATTCCACCGCTGAGGCATCACTTCTTGTTGCGCGAAAGCTTGCCGATCAGGTTGCCGAGCCCAGCCTTTTTCTTCACCTTGATTTCGCTGCGCCCTGTCAGCACATGGGCGATCTCGTTGATCATGGCGACGACCGGACTCTTGGCATCCATTTCACCGAGCATACGTCCATTGTTGGCAGCATTTCCGAACAAAAGCGGCTCGAACGGGATGATCGACATCGGCGAAAGGCCGAGCGATTCGGAGAAGTCGGACGGCGTAATCTCGGGACGTTTCGGCACACCGGCCTGGTTGATTACAAGCTTTGGCGCAGGATCGTTCGGACGAAGCCGCTTCAGCATGTCGACCAGGTTCTTTGTGTTTCGCAGATTGGCCAGTTCGGGCGTCGCCGTGATGACGATCTCGTCGGCCTTGACCAGCGTGTTCTTGGTCCAGCCGGCCCACACGTGGGGAACATCGAGCACGAGGAGCGGCGCGCTACGCTGGGCTATGTCGATAAGCTGGGTGAAGGCGTCAGGATCGAAATCGTAGACCCGCTCCAGGGTCGAAGGTGCCGCAAGCAGCGACAGGTGCTCGGCGCATTGGGCGAGCAGCCGGTCGAGATAGACCTCGTCGACGCGTTCCGGCGAGAAGACCGCCTCGGCAATGCCTTGCGCCGGATCCTGGTCGAAATTGATATTGGCCGTTCCGAAAGCGAGGTCGAGATCGGCGACAACCACTTCGGATTTGAAAAGGGACGACATGGCCCAGGCCACATTATGGGCAATGGTCGAGGAGCCGACGCCGCCCTTGGCGCCGATGAAGGCAATCGAGCGGCCGATCGGCTCAGCTTCCGGATCGACGAAGATCGAAGACACCACGCTGACGATGTCGGCCATCGATACGGGCGCGATGACATATTCGGAAATGCCCGAACGGATGAGTTCGCGGTACAGGCCGACATCGTTGTAGTGGCCGACAACCACCACCTTGGAGGTCGGATCACAATGCTCGGAAAGCTGGGCGAGTTGTTCCAGCAACAGCTTCGGCTCGCTGCGCGATTCAAGCAGGATCAGGTTCGGTGTCGGCGCAGACTGATAGAATTCGATGGCGGTGGGGATGCCCCCCATATGCACCTTCAAATGTGCCTTGGCCATGCGGCGATCCTCGCCGGCGCGCTCGACCGGATTGGCTACGCCTTCGGTCTCGCAAAATGCCTGGATCGAAATGCGCGGGATCGGCCGCAACGCCTGCATCGCGGCAATATCCTGCTCCGAGGTTTCGCCGCCCGGTACCTCTGTGTCATAGGCAAGATTGCTCATTGTCATCACTTTCCGTGACTTGCGCGGCTTAGGGTTTGTTGAGCCTCAACACTCGTTAATATTCGACTTCCGAATTGCCGAGGAATTCGTCCGAAATACCTCTGTCACGATAGACGTCGATCACCGCGCCGCGATTTTCCGCGTCGATCGGCGTCGGCTTGCGTGGCCCGATCAGATCGGCCGGATTGGCCATCTGGGCAGCCAGGTTGTTCTGATACGAACAGCCGAAATCGGCATAGTGCTTGTTTTCCGAAGTCTGCAGCAGGTCTTCGGGCCAGCGCCCGCATCTATCCGTCTGAGCCTTAACCGAGACGTAGGCAACACGGACCGGTGCGGACGCTTCGGCCGAAACAGACTGATAGGATCGCATGGCGATCCGCTTCCGGCTGATGCCGCTCGCTATGGCTAGCCTGGCGAAATCGCGGCCGGCCGCGGCCGCTGCGATTTCGTTGGCCGAGCCACTCGGAATCTCGATCGTCAGTACCGGAGCTGCGCTCCTGTCGTACCCGTCCAGAAAGCCCAGGAGCGTGTCGCGCTGGGACCTGGTCATGCCGCGGTCGCCGGCGCCGACCGGAAGGTCGATCTTCTGGATCTTCTCGGCGATGACGATCGGATGGGTGGTGCGATAATCGTCAGGTATGGCACCCACCGTGACGCTGTCGCGATTGGCGCAGCCGGCCAGCAATGCCGCCACCGCGATCGCCATGATGGGAACGGCCGGCCGCCAGATTCGCGAATGGACGGACTGTATCGCGGTGACCGCCCTTGCCTTCGATACTGACTGAGACATGTCCACTTCCCCGCTTACTTGTAGATGAAGCCGACAACGCCGTGATAGCGGCCGTTGGGCTTGTCGGTCTGCATGGTGCCGTAGACACGGTTGACGCGGCCAAGGAAAATGCCGGCGCCATCGCTGGCGGCGTTGAAATTGTCATCCGGCTTGGCAAGATCGTTGCGCGCCACCGGCTTCACCAGATAGGGCGTAATGATGATGACGAGCTCGGTCTCGTTGCGGACGAAATCCCTGCTGCGGAACAGCGCGCCAAGCACTGGAATCTTTGTCAGACCAGGCAAGCCGTTGACGGCTTGCCTGAGATCGTCGCGGACAAGGCCGGCAATCATCATCGAGCCGCCCGAAGGCAGTTCCACTGTTGTGTCGGCCAAGCGCTTGCGGAGCGACAGGGCATTCATGCCCGGGCTTGTTACGCCTTCGGACAAAGACACAGACCCCTCCGTTGTCGGCTCGGAGACCGAGGTTCTGACTTTCAGGCTGATGCGGCCGGGAGACAGCACCACCGGCTGGAATTCCAGGCCAATGCCGTATTCGATCTTCTCGACCGAATACGTCTTCAGACCGGTCTGGTTATCGTTGGATACGGCTTGGGAAACGCTGGTCACCATGTTGTATTCGCCGCCAACCTTGAAGGTCGCCTTCTCGCCAGATACGGCCGTCAATGTTGGTTCGGCGAGGGTTTTCATGACGCCGGACTGTTCCATGGCATTGATGTAGGCCTGCAGCGTCGAGCTGCCGATAGAGAGGCCCGAGTTCGACAGCGACTTGCCCAAACCAGTGAAATTGTCGCTTACCGCGCCCCAACTAATGCCGTTGCTGCTGCCGTTGCCGACCATGTTGACGCCGAGCTGCTTCATCACCGAGCGGCTGACTTCCGCGACCGTCACCTTCAGCGTCACCTGGTCGTCGCCGATAATCTGCAGCAGGTTGACGATCTTGCTGACGCGGCGCTCGGCATCCGGGTTATCGATCGCGACGCCGGCTTCAGCCGAACCGCCGGCAGCGGTCTGCGAATATTGACCCGTGGTCGCCTCGCCGCCGGACACGAAAATGGTTGCCAGATCGGCCGCGCGCTTGGCGTCCAGAGGAGTGTCCACGGTCCCGGTCAGAACGACGTTGTCGTTCAGCAACTCGACCTTGACCTCCGATGACGGGATGAAGCGCTTGATATAATCCTCCAGCCCGGCGACATCACGTTCGACCGCCAGGTCGAGGCTGACGATCTGCTCGCCATTCGGGCCAAAGACGAAGATGTTGGTCTCGCCGACCGCCTTTCCGAACAGATAGATACGCCGGGCGGTGCGGGTCACCGCGTCGGCTACAGCGGGGTTGGCGACGAGAATATCATAGGCATCGCTCGGCAGGTCGATGACCACCGATTTGTTGAGCCCGAGCTTGACCCGCTGGGTGGCAGTCGAAGCCGTGACCCTGGCATTGTTCGCCGCACTGGCATCGAGGATGCCATATGCATTCGTTCCAAGGAGAAACAGGCCGATCGCCGCAGCCAGCGTGAGCGGCAGTTTGGTTTTTAGACTCATTTCCTTGCCCCCACTTCGGAAACTTCGCCCGACTTGATCAACCGCACCGTTCCGCGCCGGCCATTGCCGGAAACCAGGTAGTCGGCTTCGCCCACATTCTTGTCCTGACTGTCCTTGATCGAGCGCAGCGCCAGAGTCAGGCGATCCGCCATCTGCTGTGCGACGGTGATGATCTCGGACTGCTGCGGCGTCAGTTCCAGGGTGGCGGTCTGGCCAACCCTGGTCTTCTTGCCTTCCTCGTCCTCCTGAATGGTCTGGTCGATCGCCAGGACGCGAATGTTCTTCAGGATAGTTTCGGTCGTGAAGCCCGGACCACCGCCATTGGCGGGATCGGCTCTGCGGGTCATGATGACGTCGACGAAATCGTTGGGAAGAATAAAGCCGCCGGCCGAGGTGTCCGCCGAGATGCTTGTGGCGACGGCCCGCATGCCGGAGGGCAGGATCGACGACATGAAGCTTTGCCCTTCACCGATCAGCTTCGAGCGCCGCAGCGGCTCGCCGGCGTACAGCGCCACGCGGGCGACGGCGCCCTTCAGCTTGTCCAGCGCTTCAGGCTCGGCGGCGCGGGTGATGAAATTTGCGTTGATGCCGGCGGACGGCCATGACTCCCAGGAAATGTTGTTTTCAAGCGGACTGCCCATCGGAACGTCGCCGGAAAGGACCAGCACATCCTGCAGCGCGATCGCCGGCGCCTGAGGACCGGAATCGACAACCGGAGGCGGCGGAGCCACGACCATGTTCTTCGCGACATAGCCTGCACCACCGGCCGCGGCTATCGCCACGCTCAGAATAATCAATCGGGATGCTGGCATCTGTCCGAACCTCGCCTTGGCAAACCACGTAGCCAAGCCGGACTTTGCAGCGGCAATCGTCAAAACAAGGTTAATGTTATACTTACGATCGTGATTAATTTAACGTTTACATAAATTAGAGCGACAGGCCCGGCCCGAAGGAAAACGTGGCCAACTCGCCTGCTCGGCGCCAACGGCATAAAGCGAAATTCAGCCCGCCAGCCTGGTAAGTGCCCAGGCCATCAACGGCGAGTCGGAATAGGTGAGCAGACCGCCAATGCCAAGCGCGATGCCGTACGGAACGCCGGTCGCCTCATCGGCGAAATGGCGCAGGAACGGATTGTGGCGTGTGACGGCGGCAAGCGGCGATTTTCGATAGGCGAGGATGGCTAGCGTCAGCAGGCCGCCGATGAATGTCGAGGCGACGAGGTACTCGATGAGATGGATGTTCAGTCCCATCCACATGGCAGTGGCGGCCAGAAGCTTGGCGTCGCCGCCGCCCATGCCGCCCAGCGCGAACAGGCCGAACGTCACCGCGAGAACCAGGCCGGCGGCGGCGAAATGCCAGCCATAGGTGGCCCAGTCCATGCCGGTCAAAGGTGCAACCAAGGCGAAGACAACCACAAGCAACACCGGCACGCGATTGGCGATCGTCATCGAAAGCATGTCCGAGATCGCGGCAAAAAGCATGCAGAACGGAAACACGACGAAGATCACGGCTTCAAGCATCAGCGCGCCTATGACCAAATTGCATCTGGCCCCCAGCCTAGTCCTATTCGATTAATGATTGACGAGGCCTAAATTTCAAATCACGCCGGGACTAAATAAGGGCCGCCAATGCGGCGGCCCTTATTTGAGAACAACCGAACCTGTTACGGTCAGCTACCGTTCACCTTAGTGGAGATGGCGGTGAACTTGGCGTTCAGCGAGTTGCCGAGCTGGCCGGCGCCGACCATGATGGCGAGTGCGATAAGAGCGGCGATCAGACCGTATTCGATAGCGGTCGCGCCGGATTCGTCCTTCACAAAACGTGCGATGAGGTTAGACATTCGAGCTCCTACTCCAATTGTTACAGCACTTCCGTCAACTTCTCTTGGTGGTTGATCGGATGCTGCAAATCTAAGGAGAAGCTGTTTCAATCGGCTTAATAAACAGGCTTACCGATTCCTTTCCCGCTTCGACGACATTGCGTGGTTAACCCAGAACTAAAATACCCGCCGCTGGGCCCACGGGCTGACAAAAGGGCGCAAAAGGCGCAATTCGGCAAAGACGTTCCAGCCGTGCCGGCTGAGCCCAAATACCGGTTCCGGCTTAATCCTGAACTCCAGCCGCTTAACGGTTGGTTCACCAATCTCGTTCATGTTCTGTTGAACAGTTTGCCAGGGGAGCGCCTCAATGGCCGGGCCGAGATCATCATTTCCAGTTGCCGTGCTTTTTGCCGCAGCGGCTTTCGCCGTTCCAGCCAAGGCCGGCGCCGGCATCGAGGTGACGATGAACCAGGCAAAGATTATCAAATTGTCGCGCGCCGCCGATACGATTGTCGTCGGCAATCCGGCGATCGCCGACGCCTCCGTGCAGGACGCATCGACGATCGTACTGACCGGCAAGGGATTTGGTGTCACCAATCTCGTCGTCCTCGACCAGGAGGGCAACCCGATCGTCGATGAGCAAATAACCGTCGTGCGCCAGGCAGCGTCGTCGGTGCGCATCTATCGGCGTTCCGAAGTACAGACCATGTCCTGCGCGCCATATTGCGAAAGCTCGTATAAGAGCGATGCCGAGAAGGCCTCTGAAGCCGAAATGAGCGCCGGGCATTAGCTAGCCGACGTCTCCGCCTTTGGCGGGAACGTGCTTCGGTTATCGCCGGGTTAAGGCCTTCCCGTTGAATTTAACGGTCATTCCAACCGGACTTCAATCGGTTCCGACTAAGGGTGGGACCGATACAGAAGCGGCATCGGCGTGTAGAGAACATGAGCAAGGCACGACGAGCAGGTTTTCCCGGACGGTTTTTGGGCGACCGACGCGGAAGCACGGCGATCGAATTCGCCATGCTTGCAATTCCTTTCGCGCTTCTTGTCTTCGCCATCCTGGAGAGCTGCATTTCTTTTGCCGCACAGGAGGTGATGGCAAACGCCACAGACGACATCGCGCGCCAACTGCGTACCGGCCAACTAAGACCGGCCGATGTGTCCGGGACCAAGCTGCGGGACATGATCTGCACAAAATTGGAGATCATGGTTGCCAGCACCTGTCCCGGATTGCTGGTGGATTTGCGCGAATATCCGACCTTCGCCGATGCGGCGCTGGCCGGTTTCAAGATCCAGGATGGCGATGTCGTGCTGACCAAGGGCACGAGCACACAGACCTTCACCGTCGCACCTGGCCTGGCGGAGTCGAGAAACATGCTGCGGGTTTTTTACAAATGGCCGGTGATGACCGACTTCATGGCCAAATCGATGGCCAACCTGAAGGACGGCAAAACGCTGCATTTTGCTTCGATCACTTGGCAGAACGAGCCGTTCGACAACTGAACCACGTAGTCGCTTGAAAAGGGCAAAGCCATGATTCGTGCGGGGGCACAGCTGGGCATCGCAGGGATTTGTACAAGAGTAGTCCGGCTTTGCTCGGACCGCCGCGGTATTGCGGCTGTCGAGTTTGCCCTCATCGTGCCTGTCCTGTTGATCATGTACTTTATGACAATGGAGGCCTCGCAAGCCATCGAGACCAGCAAGAAGGTCAGCCGCATCGGCAGCATGGTAGCGGACCTCGTCACGCAGCAGCAGACCATCAAGGCGGCCGATGTCGATGCCATCATGGCGATCGGCAGTTCCACGCTTCAGCCCTACAACCGCTCGAAACCGAAGATCATTATCACGGCGATACAGGTGACGAACGAGACGACGCCGAAAGTCCTGGTCGTGTGGTCGCGCAAAGTGGTCGATGGTGTCTCTAGCGTCGACGCCGTCAAGGATTCCACCACAACGGTCCCGAGCGCGCTCAAGATCAAAGGCACTTTCCTCATTCGGGTCGAAAGCGATCTCGCCTACAAGCCAATCATCACCTGGTCGGCGGACGGCCAAAGCCGGTTCGGGTTGAGTTCGGTCTTCAATTCGATATCGATGGCGGAAACTTATTATCTGCGGCCGCGCCGGAGCCCGACCATTCCGTGTAGCGATTGCTGACGCCTGAAGCCCGCCAACCGGGCTGTTGCTAATGCTTGCGACCGCGGGCCGAGACTAGGCGCACGATGGCCGCAGCCAGCACATAGTCCCTCGGACCGGCAACGGCGAACCCGCCGGAGTGTCTCTGCTCCAGAAGATCGTAAATGTCCGGCGCGGTTGATCTGAGATTGGTGAGAAACACGGTGAGCCGGCGCTTGGCTTCGGGGTCCAGATCGCTGCGGACGGCTCCACGCCGCGCATTTCCATCGGCAGATCGACCATGCCGCGATTCGTCTCTCTCGGACCAGCACGCCAAGCCGTGCTGTTTGGGTTTCCGAATTGCCAATGGCGGCGCGGAACCCTATGTCTGAGCCAACACACAGGCAATGATGAACCTTTTAATGGCACGCGCCTTCCTTTTTGTCCTTGACTCTTTCGGCATCGGCGGCGCGGCCGATGCCGAACGCTATGGCGACACCGGCTCCAACACGTTCGCACACATCGCGCGGGCCTGCGCGGAAGGCCGCGCCGATCGCGAAGGCCTGCGTGACGGACCCCTTCTCGTACCAAACATGCTCGCGCTCGGCCTCGGCCAGGCCGCGGCAACGGCGACGGGTTTCAGGTTCGAGAATGGCGGCAGTGCCCCGCTTGCCGCCGCCTTTCACGGCGCGGCCCAAGAGGTTTCGAGCGGCAAGGACACGCCATCGGGCCATTGGGAGATAGCCGGCCTGCCGGTCCGTTTCGACTGGGGTTACTTCCCGGACACGATTCCCGCCTTTCCGGCCGAGTTGACCGAAGCAATGGTGCGTGAAGGGAAGGTGCCCGGCATCCTCGGCAATTGCCATGCTCCGGGCACCGAGATCATCGAACGGTTCGGCGAAGACCATATTCGCACCAGCAAACCGATCTGCTACACCTCGATCGACTCCGTCCTGCAGATCGCCGCGCATGAGGTCCATTTCGGCCTGGAACGGCTTTACGAGTTCTGCAAAGTGGTGCGCAGGCTCGTCGATCCGCTGAATATCGGCCGCGTCATCGCACGGCCGTTTATCGGTGAAATCGCCGCTACGTTCGAGCGAACGCATAATCGTCGCGACTATGCCGTACCGCCGCCGGAACCGACGCTGCTCGACCGGCTGACGGCGCGCGGCAGCCGGGTTATCGCGGTCGGCAAGATCGGCGACATTTTCGCCCATCGGGGGATCTCGGAAGTCCGCAAGGCTGCCGGCAACATGGCGATGTTCGACAAAGCGCTTGGTGCCATGGAAGACGCCCGCGACGGCGACCTCGTCTTCGCGAACTTTGTCGACTTCGACACCGAGTTCGGGCATCGGCGCGACGTTGCGGGGTATGCCGCCGCACTCGAAGCTTTCGACCGGCGCCTGCCCGAGGCATTCGCACGGCTGAGGCCAGGCGATCTGCTCATTTTGACCGCCGATCACGGCAACGATCCGACGTGGCGCGGCACCGACCACACGCGCGAGCGTATTCCGGTTATCGGGACACGGCCGGGTTTCAAAGGCGCAGACGTCGGACTGAGGACAACATTTGCCGACATCGGCGAAACCGTGGCCGAACATCTCGGGCTGGCGCGCGGCCGTCACGGCACCTCCTTCCATGCCGCGATAGGTGGCCATGCCTGAGCTACCGGAGGTCGAGACAGTCAGGCGCGGTCTGCAGCCGGCCCTTGAAGGTGCCCGCATTGTCGGTGTCGAGGCACGCCGGCCGGACTTGCGGTTTCCGTTCCCCGAGAGATTTTCGGAGCGGCTGACCGGCAAGACGATTGCGGCGCTCGGCCGCCGTGCCAAATATCTGACGATGCACGTGGACAACGGCCCGGTTCTGATCTGCCATCTCGGCATGTCGGGGTCGTTTCGCATCGAAACGGCCGACGAGAGCGCAACGCCCGGCGCGTTCCACTACGAACGTTCGAAAAACACCGCTCACGATCACGTCGTCTTCGAAATCGTATCACCTGCCGGCGTCCGCTCTCGCGTGATCTTCAACGACCCGCGCCGCTTCGGGTTTATGCTGTTTTCGGAAGGCGAGCCCGACATGCATCCGATGCTGGCGGGATTAGGCGTCGAGCCTACGGGCAATGCACTGGACGGCGCGCTGCTCGCTTCGTTGCTGAAAGGTCGCAAGTCACCGCTGAAAGCGGCACTTCTGGACCAACGGCTGATCGCCGGGCTAGGCAATATCTACGTCTCGGAAGCGCTTTGGCGGGCCGGCCTGTCGCCGCTGCGCGAAGCGGGCACCCTCGCGAGAGCCGGCAAGAAAGCCAAAGAGCAGAGCGAAAGCCTGGCCGAAGCAATCCGCTCGGTCGTCGCCGATGCGATCGCCGCCGGCGGCTCGTCGTTGCGCGATTATATGCAGACCGATGGATCGCTGGGCTACTTCCAGCATTCCTTCGCGGTTTACGATCGCGAGGGGGAAGCCTGCTCCAAGCCTGGTTGTCGCGGCCACATCGAGCGTATCGTGCAAAGCGGTCGCTCGACTTTCCACTGCCGGACCTGTCAGGCTTGAACCAGAAGCGAGGAGGAGGAGCAAAGCATGGGCTACGAAACCATCATCGTCGAAACCCGCGGCAAGGTCGGGCTGATTACGTTGAACCGGCCGCAGGCGCTCAATGCGCTGAATTCACAAGTGCTGGCGGAACTGGTCGCGTCGGTGAACAGCATGGGCGCAAATGCAGACATCGGCGCCATGGTCATCACTGGTTCGGACAAGGCTTTCGCGGCAGGTGCCGATATCAAGGAAATGCAGTCGATCTCCTACGTGGATGCCTATCTGCAGGATTTCTTCGTCGGCTGGGAAGAATTTACGCGGGCACGAAAGCCGATCATCGCGGCGGTGGCGGGCTATGCGCTGGGCGGCGGCTGCGAACTGGCGATGATGTGCGATTTCATCATCGCCGCCGACACCGCCAAGTTTGGCCAACCCGAGATTACGCTGGGCGTCATGCCTGGCATGGGCGGATCGCAGCGCCTGACCCGCTTCGTCGGCAAGTCGAAGGCGATGGATATGTGCCTGACGGGGCGGATGATGGACGCAGCCGAGGCCGAGCGTTCCGGCCTGGTCTCGCGCGTGGTGCCAGCCGGCGAGTTGATCGAGGAAGCGCTTAAGGCAGCGGCCAAGATTGCTAGTTTTTCCTTGCCGTCGGTGATGATGGCAAAGGAGGCCATCAACCGCGCCTATGAGACGACGCTCACCGAGGGTCTGCGGTTCGAGCGCCGGCTGTTTCATTCGCTGTTTGCGCTGGATGACCAGAAGGAAGGCATGGCGGCCTTCACCGGCAAGCGGAAGCCGAATTTCACGAACCGATGAGATGACGAAGGCGCCGGTCAAAAAGAAAGCGCTGCAGCGTTGACGCGCCGGAAAAGCTGAACTATAAGCCGCACCAACCGAGGCGGCCCTGTGGCTGCCCGTTTGTTTTTTGCGCCCTGCGGTATCCCGCAAGCGCCCACCAGATCAGAAGAGAGGCACCATGGCCAATACCTCCTCGGCCAAAAAGGCAACGCGCAAGATCGCCCGTCGCGCAGCGATCAACAAGAACCGCCGCTCCCGCGTCCGGACCTACATCCGCCAGGTCGAAGAGGCGCTCGCGGCTGGCGACAAGGCGGCCGCACAGGCTGCCTTCAAGGTGGCCGAGCCGGAATTGATGCGCGCCGCGACCAAGGGCGTGGTGCACAAGAACACGGCATCGCGCAAGGTGTCGCGGCTGGCCCAACGGGTCAAGGTGCTGTCAGCCTAATATATCCATTCCTGAACTGCGCTTCTTCAAACCCGGCCAATCGCGCCGGGTTTTTTCGTTTGCCGGCAAGTACTTAAAAGAAAGCCCGCAAAACGGCGCTCCGCGAGCATTTCAAAGTTCGAAATGCTTTGCCGGCATATACATGCCCGCTCATATTCGGAGCCTCCGAAACCGCCAATACGAAAATTTCCGAGCGTCACAGATTACCGTTTCTTTTCAGAAGCTTACCGATGGTGATCCACAGCTTGTTCACATCAGCTGCAGCCGATAGGCGACAATTGGCTGTCAAGTGAATTATTTCAGAAAATTTCGCGTTGTGTGGCCTTTTTCATATTCGCCGGAAAAGGGTTTGAATCACAATGGCTTTGTCAAAATCAACTGTTGCAGCATGGCGTTCGAAACGTCCCTTGCTAGTCAGATTCCTTAAAAATCCGTTAGGGGTGGCCTTGCCCTATCCACAGCGATTTCGGTAATGTCTGTCCATCGAAGGGACGGGCCCTTGGCCCTTGACCAGCCTGAAACCGGCCAGCTCAAATTGGCAGAGTTTACAGCGCGGATTCAACTCCGCGGACGGGGTTGGTTTGTCTTTTCGATACGGTAGGGGACTGGCGTAATTGTACATGGCAGGTCGACGGTGCGCCGGCGGTTTTTCGCCGGACGGCATTTTGTTGCCCTGACATGACCAAAGCGGATCGGCTCTTCGGCGCCGGACCGACAAGGAGGCGATTCATCAGCCGGCGGCGGCGATGGTGTCGCAGCGAAGACACGGTCGCCGGAAACATGGATGCAGGAGGCGCATCCCCGGCGGAAAACAGGTACAAGAGACAAGGAACTCGATCATGCAGAGCGGCGGCATCGAAAGGGAGCTTACAGGCGACCTCCCATTTCCTGGAACGTTAATCGGAAGGAACGACATGGCGGCTTCCAATGAAGCTGAACAGAAGTTCGATCGGGTCAAGGCCCAGCTAAAGGCGCGTCTGGGAACCGAGGTCTATTCGAGCTGGTTCGGGCGCATGAAGGTCGCTGAATCCTCCAAGGGCATTGTTCGCATCTCGGTGCCAACCGCATTCCTGCGTTCATGGATCAACGGCCACTATCTCGATCTCATCACCGAGTTGTGGAAGCACGAGGATCCGGAGATCCTCAAGATCGAGATCGTCGTTCGTACCGCCACACGCCAGGGCCGCAACAGCGTCGAGCCAGAAGTGGCCCCGGCGCGCAAGATGACCAGGCAGACGCAAACCGCGCTCTCTGTCGGCACGGCGAGCCCCAGCAGGGTCGAACGGGTCCCGGCACCCCGCCCGGGGATGCCGGCAGAGACCGAGTTCCGGCACAATGTGCTCGGTTCGCCGCTCGATCCACGCTACACTTTCACCTCCTTCATCGAAGGACCATCGAACCGAGTGGCTTTTGCCGCCGCCAAGGCGGTCGCGGAATCGCAGTCGAGCGCGGTGCGTTTCAATCCGCTCTTTCTTCACGCGACGGTCGGGCTGGGCAAAACGCATCTGTTGCAGGCCATCGCCGCAGAATCGCTGAAGCAGAATCCGAAATCGCGGGTCGTCTATCTGACGGCTGAGTATTTCATGTGGCGGTTCGCCACCGCGATCCGTGACAACAACGCACTGACGCTGAAAGAACAGCTGCGCGACATCGACCTCCTCATCATCGACGACATGCAGTTCCTGCAGGGCAAGTCGATCCAGCACGAATTCTGCCATTTGATCAACATGCTGCTCGACAGCGCCAAGCAAGTGGTGGTCGCTGCCGACCGGCCGCCGTCGGAATTGGAGTCGCTGGAGCCACGCGTCCGCTCGCGCCTCAATGGCGGCGTCGCGTTGGAAATGTCAGCCCCGGATTTCGCCATGCGCATCGGTATGCTCAAGCTCAGGCTGGCCACCGCCAAGCTCGACGATGCGTCGCTCGATATTTCCGAAGAGATCCTCAACCACGTCGCCCGCACGGTGACCGGCAGCGGGCGCGAGCTCGAAGGTGCCTTCAACCAGCTTTTGTTTCGCCAATCCTTCGAACCGCAGATCACCATCGACCGCATCGACGAGATCCTCGGCCACATCTATCGTTCGGGCGAGCCCAAGCGGGTGCGTATCGAGGACATCCAGCGCATCGTCGCGCGCCACTACAACGTGTCGAAGACCGAACTTCTGTCCAACCGGCGCACACGCACCATTGTCAAGCCACGGCAAGTCGCCATGTATCTGTCGAAGGTGATGACGCCGCGCTCGCTGCCGGAGATCGGGCGGCGGTTCGGCGGCCGTGACCATACGACCGTGCTGCATGCGGTGCGCAAGATCGAGGATCTTTCCGGTGCCGACAACACACTGGCGCAGGAACTCGAATTGCTGAGAAGGCTGATCAACGACCAGGCCTGACGGCCCGAAAAACCCCGGCTCGCGGACTTCGGCCTTTTTATCCCCAGAAAGCCCGCGCAGCCGGCCCGAACCGGTGGCGCGGGCTTGCGTTTGCCGGGTTTTTCCTGTCAGTTTACGCAGATTCTGAGCCTGTTCAGACCTTTCGCGGGGCGCCGCTTGCCGGAGACCCGTTCATTCATTCAAGCGAGCCTGTTTCGTCATGCGTGTTATCCTGGAACGGTCAAATCTCCTGAAGTCGCTCAACCATGTTCACCGCGTGGTCGAGCGGCGCAACACCATTCCGATCCTGTCGAACGTGCTGCTCAGCGCCGAGGGGGCCAGCCTTGAAATGAAGGCGACCGACCTCGACCTGGAGGTGACCGAAGCAACGCCGGCAAAGGTCGAACGTGGCGGGGCGACGACGGTCCCGGCGCATCTGCTCTACGACATCGTGCGCAAGCTTGCCGACGGCGCGGAGGTGGCGCTGAAGACCGACGAAGACGGCAACGCCATGACGGTGACGTCGGGGCGCTCGAGCTTCCGCCTGCAATGCCTGCCGCAGTCCGACTTTCCCGAGCTTTCAGCCGGGTCGTTCTCGCATATTTTCCGGCTCGATTCCGTTGGACTAAAGGGCCTCATCGAAAAGACCCAGTTCGCCATCTCGACCGAGGAGACGCGCTATTATCTGAACGGCATCTATCTGCACACGCACGAGGCCGGCGGCAAGCTGAAGCTGCGCTCGGTCGCGACCGACGGCCACCGGCTAGCGCGCGCCGAGATCGATGCGCCGGCAGGCTCTGAGGGCATGCCTGGCGTCATCATCCCGCGAAAGACGGTCAGCGAGCTGCAAAAGCTGGTCGACGATCCCGATGTTGCAGTGACCACCGAGCTGTCGGACACCAAGATCCGTTTCACCATCGGCAGCGTCATCTTGACCTCCAAGCTGATCGACGGCACTTTCCCGGACTACCAGCGCGTCATTCCGACCGGCAACGACAAGAAGCTGATTATCGATCGTCAGAGTTTCGCGGCTGCCGTCGATCGCGTTTCGACCATTTCGTCCGAACGCGGCCGGGCGGTGAAACTTTCGATCGCCGAAGGGCAGGTCACGCTTGCGGTCAACAACCCGGATTCGGGCAGTGCCACCGAGGAACTGGCGGCCGACTATTCGTCCGATCCGATCGAAATCGGCTTCAACGCCAAATACCTGCTCGACGTTGCCGCGCAACTGACCGGCACGGAGGCGAAGTTCATGCTGGCGGATGCCGGTTCCCCGACGCTGATCCACGACATGGCCGACGAGACCGCGCTCTACGTGCTGATGCCGATGCGGGTGTAGGGCCCGAACGGGGCCATCTTGCTGTCGTGACCAGATCTGCAAAACCGCAGCAGACCTACATAAGTAAGCTCACACTTACGAATTTCCGCAACTATGCGGCGTTGGCAATCGACCTTGATCCCGGCGCTGTGGTTTTCTCCGGCGACAATGGCGCCGGCAAGACCAATCTGCTTGAAGCGATCTCGCTGCTCACGCCAGGCCGCGGCCTGCGCCGCGCACCCTATGCCGAGGTGGCGCGCGAAGGCGGCGACGGTGGCTTTGCGCTGCATGCTCGGCTTGACGGGCCGGAAGGCCAGGTCGAGATCGGTACCGGGATACCGGGCAGCGACGGCGAAGGCGGCAGGCGGGTGCGGATCAACGGCGCGGCGGCACGCTCAGCCGAAGACATGCTGGAATGGCTGCGCGTGGTCTGGCTGACACCGGCCATGGACGGCCTGTTCCCCGGGCCGGCGGCCGATCGTCGGCGCTTCCTCGACCGGCTGGTACTGGCGATCGATCCCAGCCACGGCCAGCGCGCGCTTGACTACGAAAAGGCAATGCGCGGCCGCAACAGACTGCTCGCCGACGGTTCGCGCGACGGTGCCTGGTTCGATGCGATCGAGATGCAAATGGCCGAGACTGGCGTGGCAATTGCCGCGGCGCGTGCCGAACTGGTGCGCCTGCTCGCCGCCATGATCGACCGGCTGCCCGGCGACGGACCGTTTCCGCAAGCCGATATCGGCATCTCGGGCGAACTGGAAGGCGAAATCGGTATTTTGCCGGCCGTCGACGTAGAGGAACGGTTCCGTCGCGCGCTTGCCCAGGGGCGCGACCGCGACCGCACCGCCGGACGCACGCTCGACGGCCCGCACCGTTCCGACCTCGTGGTGCGCCACCGGCCCAAGGCGATGCCGGCCGAGCTCTGTTCGACCGGCGAGCAGAAGGCGCTGCTGGTCGGCATTGTCTTGTCACATGCGCGGCTAACCGGCGAAATATCGGGCATGACGCCGATCCTGCTGCTCGACGAGATTGCCGCCCATCTCGACGGCGGTCGACGGGCGGCCTTGTTCTCGATCCTGGAGGAACTGAACTGCCAGGCCTTCATGACCGGGACCGATGCCGCGTTGTTTGACAGCCTCAAGGGACGCGCGCAATTCCTGACCGTCGATCACGGCACAGTCAGGCCGACCATTTGAACTTGGTTCATGGCGCACTTCTGAGCGGCATGCATGGCGCTGACAAGCTTTCTCCTCCGCTATATGGTCCGGCGATGATCACAGCCGCCCTCACCGATGAAGAGCTCGAACGCTACGCCCGCCATATCGTGCTGCCCGAAATCGGCGGCGCCGGCCAGCAGCGGCTGAAGCGGGCGCGGGTGCTGGTCATCGGCGCCGGCGGATTGGGAGCGCCGGTGCTCGAATATCTCGCCGCCGCAGGGATTGGCACTCTGGGTATCGTCGACGACGACATCGTTTCGCTTTCCAACCTGCAACGACAAGTGATCCACGCCACGGGCGATGTCGGCATAGCGAAAACCGACAGCGCCAGAGCGGCGATCATCCGCATCAATCCAAACGTCGTCGTGGAAGAGCACAATTTCAGGCTGACCGTGGACAACGCCCCTGCTCTCATCGCCCGTTATGACATCGTCGTTGACGGCTCCGACAATTTCGAGACACGCTACGCGGTGGCCGACGCCTGCGCCGCCGAGAGCCGGCCGCTCGTGCATGCCGCCGTTGGCCGCTTCGACGGCTCGGTCACCGTGCTGAAGCCGTTCGAAACCGGCCCGGACGGCACGTTGAACCCAAGCTACCGCGATCTCTTTCCCGAGGCGCCGCCGCCGGGACTGGTGCCGTCCTGCGCGGTGGCCGGCATTGTCGGCGCGCTGACCGGGGTCATCGGCACGCTGCAAGCAATGGAAGCGATCAAGCTGATCACCGGGATTGGCGAGCCGCTGGTCGGACGACTGCTGCTCTACGATGCGCTGGCGGCACGCTTCGACACGATCCGCTACAAGCGAACCAACCGGTGAGCCTGCCTGCCGACGTTTCCATCGTGCAGCTTGCGGCCGATTTCGACCGTTGGGACGAGGTCTTGGCACTTGTCCTGCGCGCCTTCGCCTTCATGGACGGGGTTATTGACCCGCCGTCCTCGGCGCATCGGCTCACTGTCGAAAATATCAGGGCTAAAGCGATCGAGGAGACAGCATTCCTGGCGCTGAAGCAAAGCGAGATCGTCGGTTGCGTCTTCGTCCTGAAGCGCGCAGACGACCTCTATATTGGAAAGCTCGCGGTCGAGCCGGCTCTTCAGGGACAAGGCGTTGGAAAACGGCTGATGCAGGCCGTCGAAGATCTTGCCCGTAGCCACAACAGGACCGCCATCGAGCTCCAGACCCGGATCGAGCTGATAGGAAATCACGCAGCCTTTGCCCGCCTCGGTTTTCGTGAAACCGAACAGACAGCGCACAAGGGCTACGACCGGCCGACCTCAATCACTATGCGCAAGGTGCTTTCGTAAGCCAACATTATCCAAAGACGAACGCGTGGTTGCCGCGGCAAGACCATGCCGGCATGATGGCAGGTCACGCCCGCAGCGGCAGCACGCGGTCGGGCGGGCGATGACCGTCGAAGAAGGCGCGGATGTTGATGATCACCTTCTCGCCCATGTCGATACGGCCTTCGAGCGTCGCCGAACCCATATGCGGCAACAGCACGACCTTGCCTTTGTGGGCGAGCTTCAGCAGCTTGCTGTTCAGCGCCGGCTCGTGCTCGTAGACGTCGAGGCCGGCGCCGGCGATCTTGCCGTCATGGATGAGCTTGACTAGCGATTCCTCATCGATGATATCACCGCGCGCGGTGTTGACTATGTAAGCTGACGGTTGCAGAAGCGCCAGCCGCCGTGCCGACAGCAGATGAAAAGTTGCCGGTGTCGATGGGCAATTGACCGAGATAATGTCCATGCGGGCGAGCATCTGGTCGAGGCTTTCCCAATACGTCGCTTCCAACTCGTCTTCGATTGCCGGCAGCACCCGGTGGCGGTTGTGGTAGTGGATCGAGAGGCCAAAGGCCTTGGCGCGCCTGGCGACGGCAGTGCCGATGCGACCCATGCCGACAATGCCGAGCCGTTTGCCCCAGATGCGCCGGCCGAGCATCCAGGTCGGCGACCAGCCCGCCCATTTCTTGTCGCCGGTCAGCACGTTGGCGCCTTCGGCCAGCCGCCGCGGCACCGCCAGCATCAGCGCCATGGTCATGTCGGCCGTATCTTCGGTCAACACGTTCGGCGTGTTGGTGACGGTGATCCCTTTCTTGGCCGCTGCCGCAACGTCGATCTTGTCGACGCCATTGCCGAAATTGGCGATCAGCTTGAGGTTGTCGCCGGCCTGGGCAATCAGCGCCGCGTCGATATTGTCGGTCACGGTCGGCACCAGCACGTCGGCCTCCTTGACCGCCGCCACCAGTTCCGGCTGCGTCATCGGCCTGTCCTCGACATTCAAGCGGGCGTCGAACAACTCGCGCATGCGGGTCTCGACTGGGTCGGGCAACTTGCGCGTGATGACGACGAGGGGCTTCTTCTTGCCTACCATTGTTTCCTCGAACCCGATCTCGTTGAGACCTCTTTAACCAAGAACGGCGAAACTGAGAGCCGATCGCGGTACTGGTCATCCATGTAACAAGCGGTTCCGCCGAAGACAAAGAAAAAGGGGCGAAGGCCGATGGGCCGGCGCCGAAAGGAACGAAAGTGTCTGGTTTCGCGTCGCTCCGCCTGACCCTCAGTGCAGCATTCCTCGGCGCTCTCATCCATAGCCCACTGGTGATGGCGCAAAGTGCCGCCGCACCCGCCCAGAGCGTCACGCTCGGACCAAGCGGCTTGCCGCTGCCGCGCTTCGTCAGTCTGAAATCCGGCCGCGTCAACTCGCGCGTCGGGCCGGGCGTCAATTATTCCGTCGACTGGATGTATATGAAGCCAGGCCTGCCGATGGAGATCATCCAGGAGTTCGATACGTGGCGCCGCGTGCGCGATGCGGACGGCTCGGAAGGCTGGATCAATCAGTCGCTGCTGTCGGGCCGCCGCACGGCGATCGTCGCGCCCTGGCAGCGCGGCAAGGACGCCCGCGTCAACCTCCTCGACGACCCGGCAAAAGATGCAGGCGTCATCGCGATCCTCGAACCGGGGGTGATGGGCACAATCAAGTCCTGCGATGGCCAATGGTGCGAAATGACCTTCGACGGCCATACCGGCTGGCTCGCCCAGTCGCTCGTCTGGGGTGCCTATCCCGGCGAAAAGGTCAAGAACTGACGTTTCCGAACCGGAGGTCGGGCCAGCGCTGTAAGCACCGGATCCGGCATTTTGTTTCGCTGATCTTCGGTTCGGGGATGGTTTAGCGGCCGATGCGGCCGAGATGGGTATCCTGGAAACTGCTCGACAGCTTCAAGCCATAGCCCAGAGCGCGGTCGATGGCGATGTGGGCGATCCAGATCAGCGCAACAGCTGTCGCCATTGCATTGTCAAAGACGTTGCCGACAAGCGCCAGCAGAACGGGCAAAATCAGTATGTGCATGGCGTTGTAGGCGACGGCCCCGACGCGCGGCCCGGCCATGTAACCCAGCATCGACAGGTCGGGCGCCAGAATGAGCACTGCAAATAGCCACCAGGAAACACCGGCGATTGCATAGAAGGCAAGAGCCGCCACCGCGACGGCAACCCATTCGAGCCGGAGCGTCAAATCCAGGAATTTCATAAGGCGCCGGTCAGTCGCAGCGTTTCGGACGCAGTCTCACCACGATATCGACATTGGCGATCTCCATGCCTTCCGGCGGTTCCGGCAGGTTGGAAACCGTCACCGGGCCGCTGTCGATATCGAAGATCCTGTTTTCGCCCTCGATGTAGAAATGATGGTGATCGGAGGTGTTGGTGTCGAAATAGGTCTTCGATCCCTCGACGGCGAGGATGCGCAAAAGGCCAGCCTGGGTGAACTGGTGCAGAGCATTGTAGACGGTGGCCAGAGACACCGGCACGCCGGCGGCAAGCGCCTCCTCGTGCAACTCCTCGGCCGAAAGATGGCGGTCGCCCTTGGCGAAAAGCAGATCGGCCAGCGCGATGCGCTGGCGTGTCGGCCTCAGACCGGCCTCGCGAACCCGCTTGTCCACAGCGACATTATCCTTCCGGCAACCCAGATCCATCTATCCGTCGCGCTCACAGTTCCGCCTCAGACACGTCCAAAATGGCAGAAATAGAGCATCTGCCGAAACTGGACGTGTCCTGACATATATTCTGTCGGCCGAATGCGATCAATAGCGCGCATTGACCCGGGCAGACGGGCAGGTTAAGCGCAAACGCCGGTTTCCGGCCTGAAACAGATTGTGTTAGGAAACCACCGACAAGGGCGCCTATCGCCCGGGACGATCACGGGGACGAGATTGATGGCGGGTTCGAAATCCAGCTACGGTTACGAGGAATTGCTTGCCTGCGCCCGCGGCGAGCTGTTCGGACCGGGAAATGCGCAGCTGCCCTATCCGCCGATGCTGATGTTCGACCGCATCACCGAGATCAGCGAAACTGGCGGTGCGTTCGACAAGGGTTTCATCCGCGCGGAATTCGATATCAGGCCGGATTTGTGGTTTTTCGCCTGCCATTTCATCGGCAATCCGATCATGCCGGGATGCCTGGGCCTGGACGCCATGTGGCAGTTGACGGGGTTCTATCTCGGATGGCTCGGTGAACCCGGCAAGGGGATGGCGCTGTCGACCGGTGAGGTGAGGTTCAAAGGCATGGTCACGCCTTCGGTCAAGAAGGTGGAGTATGGCGTCGACTTCAAGCGAGTGATGCGCGGTCGGCTTGTGCTTGGCATCGCCGATGGCTGGCTGAAGGCAGATGGCGAGCCCATATACGCGGCAACGGATCTGAAGGTCGGTCTGTCCAAGCAACCGGCCGCCGTCTGAACGAAGACCCTACAGTACGACGTCTTGGACGTCTGATGGACGCTGTAGCACTTTAATTTTGCGCATGGTTCCGTTCCGGAAATTGATTTCAGGTTCGGAGTCCGCGCTGGAAGGAGTTGCGAATGAGACGGGTCGTAGTCACAGGTCTCGGCATCGTGTCGTCGATCGGTAACAATGCCAACGAGGTGCAGACCTCGCTGCACGATGCAAGGTCCGGCATCAGTTTCTCCGACTCTTTCGCCGAACATGGCTTCCGTTGCCGGGTGTGGGGCGCGCCGACGCTGGATCCATCGGGCATGATCGACCGTCGCGCCATGCGCTTCCTGTCGCAGGGTGCTGCCTGGAACCATGTCGCAATGGACCAGGCGATCGCAGACGCCGGCCTCGACGAGACCGACATCACCAACGAGCGCACCGGCATCGTGATGGGCTCCGGCGGACCGTCGACCCGTGCAATCGTCGAGGCGGCCGAGACGACGATCAAAAACGGCAGCCCCAAGCGGATCGGGCCATTCGCGGTGCCAAAAGCGATGTCGTCGACCGCTTCGGCGACGCTTGCCACCTGGTTCAAGATCCACGGCGTCAACTACTCCATATCATCGGCCTGCTCGACGTCTGCGCATTGCATCGGCAATGGCTACGAGTTGATCCAGTGGGGCAAGCAGGACATAGTCTTCGCCGGCGGCCATGAGGATCTCGACTGGACGATGTCGGACCTGTTCGACGCCATGGGCGCCATGTCGTCCAAGTTCAACGACAGGGCATCGGTCGCCTCCCGCGCCTACGACGTCGATCGCGACGGTTTCGTCATTGCCGGCGGCGCCGGCGTGCTGATTCTTGAAGAGCTCGAGCATGCCAAGGCACGCGGCGCCAAGATCTATGCCGAGATCGTCGGCTATGGCGCGACCTCGGACGGCTATGACATGGTGGCGCCGTCGGGCGAAGGCGCGGCGCGCTGCATGAAGCAGGCGCTCGCAACGGTGTCCTCGCCGGTCGACTACATCAATACGCACGGCACCTCGACGCCGGTCGGCGACTCCAAGGAAATGGGCGCCATCCGCGAGGTGTTCGGCGAGAAGATGCCTTTCATCACGTCGACCAAATCGCTGACCGGCCATTCGCTGGGTGCGGCCGGCGTGCAGGAATCGATCTACTCGATCCTGATGATGCAAGGCGGCTTCATCGGCGAGAGCGCCCATATTGACAACCTCGATCCGGAATTCGAGGGCATGCCGATCGTGCGCAAGCGCATCGACGATGCCAGGATCGACACCGTTTTGTCCAATTCGTTCGGTTTCGGGGGCACCAACGCAACGCTGATTTTCCAGCGCTATTCCGCATAAGGATTTGCCGACCATGGACGGATTGATGAAGGGCAAGCGCGGGCTTGTCATGGGTGTTGCCAACGATCATTCGATCGCCTGGGGTATCGCCCGCAAACTGTCCGAACATGGCGCAGACCTCGCCTTCACCTATCAGGGTGAGGCCTTCGGGCGCCGGGTCAAGCCGCTCGCCGAGAGACTGGGCGCATCCCTGGTGGTGCCTTGCGACGTAGAGGACAGCGCATCGGTCGCTGCCACCTTCGAGACTTTGGGCAAGGCGTGGGGCGGGCTGGATTTCGTCGTCCATGCCATCGGCTTTTCCGACAAGAACGAGCTGAAAGGCCTCTACGCCGACACCAGCCGCGACAACTTCATCCGCACCATGGTGATCTCCTGCTACTCCTTCACCGAGGTCGCCCGTCACGCCGCCACGTTGATGAAGGATAGCGGTTCGATGATCACGCTGACCTATGCCGGTTCGGTCCGCGTCATGCCGAATTACAACGTTATGGGCGTCGCCAAGGCCGGGCTGGAGGCCAGCGTCCGCTATCTAGCCAACGACTACGGCCCGCGCGGCATCAGGGTGAACGGCATATCGGCTGGACCGGTGCGGACACTTGCGGGCGCCGGGATTTCCGACGCACGCCACATGTTCTCCTATCAGCAGCGCAACTCGCCGCTGCGCCGCACAGTGACCATCGACGAAGTCGGCGGTTCCGCGCTCTATTTGCTGTCCGATCTGTCCTCCGGCGTCACCGGCGAAATCCACTATGTCGATTCCGGCTATCACATCGTGTCCATGCCGACGCTTGACGAGTTGAAGCAGACCGACGGCGGGCGGGAATAGCGCGAGCGACGTGTCGCCGGCTTGCCCCGCAGCGTTTCAGCGCCGCGCCGCGAAGACCTTGAACATGCCGTCGCGGGCGAGCTCCGTATGGCTGGAGAAGGCGGCCGCCAGCACCGGTTCGTAGGGAAGCTGACGGTTCGCCACCATGAACAGCCGGCCGCCCGGCTTCAGCGCCTTGCCTGCCGCGCGGATCATGCCGGCACCGATCTCCGGCTCAGTCGCTCGGCTGCGGTGAAAGGGCGGGTTCATGACGACCGCGTCATAGCGGCGCTCGACCGGCTCGCTCAAAAGATCTATCCAGAAGAAATGTGGCTCCACGCCTGTGTTGCCGACATTGGCCTTCGCCGCCTCCAGCGCCTCGAAATCCGCTTCGTAAAGGTCAAGCGCCGATATGCCGGGTGAGCGGGCGGCGACTTCGGCGGCGACATAGCCCCAACCGGCACAGAAATCCGCAACGCTGCCACGCAGATCGTTGGGCAGATTTTCGACCAGCAGCTTCGATCCCGCATCGATCTTGTCGAACGAAAACATGCCTGGGGCCGTGCGGAAGCGGTCCTCGACGACCAAGTCCGGATTGGCGGCGCGAAGCGTTGCGGCGGCAACGGTATCGGCCGGCCGGCGAAACCAGAAGGCAATGCCGTGATGCTTCGGCAGGTGGCCTTCGAGCGGCACAAGGGCGCCGACATACTTGCGCAGGCTGGCGATACCATCGTCCTTGCCGCCGGCGACGACGATCAACCCGCTTGGTGCTGCGCGTTTGACCGCTTCGGCAACGCGCAACTCGTTTTGGCCGCGATGGCGGCCAGCGAGCACAAATGCCGCGTCGAAAGCGTCGCCTTCGACCTGCGGCGTGACCGCGAAGCCGGACGCCTGCAAGGCGCGAAAGTGCGGCCTGAAGCCTTGGACGAGATGAAGCTTGGCATCAAACCCTTCGGGCAAGCGAAAGCCGGGCTCGGCACCGAGAAAGAGTATGCGTTCATCCTTTCGTGGCAGGGAAACAGCACCGGCCTCGAACGGATGGAAAAGCGTTTTCAGCGGCTCGGCGGACATTCACCACTCTTGAACTGCAAGGCTGTTGTTGAAACGCAAACGGGCGCGACCTTCCGGCGCGCCCGCTTCGATTGCTCTATGCGTTCGACGGAACGCAACCCCGCTTAGGCGGCGTTCTCTTCGCCTTCGCTCTTCTTGTCGCGGACGATTTCCTTGCCGGTAGCCTGGTCGACGACCTTCATCGACAGGCGGACCTTGCCGCGCTCGTCGAAGCCCATCAGCTTGACCCAGACCTTGTCGCCTTCCTTGACCACATCGGAAGTCTTGGCGACGCGGTCATTGGCGAGCTGCGAGATGTGGACGAGGCCGTCGCGCGGACCGAAGAAGTTGACGAAAGCGCCGAAGTCGGCGGTCTTGACGACCGTGCCTTCGTAGATTTCGCCGACTTCCGGCTCGGCGACGATGGTGTGTATCCACTTCTTCGCCGCCTCGATCTCCTTGGCATTGGCCGAAGCGATCTTGACCGTGCCGTCGTCCTCGATGTTGATCTTGGCGCCGGTCTTTTCGACGATCTCGCGGATGACCTTGCCGCCCGAGCCGATCACGTCGCGGATCTTGTCGGTCGGGATGTGCATGACCTCGATGCGCGGCGCGAACTCGCCGAGCTCGGCACGTGCGCCGGACAGCGCATGGGCCATTTCGCCGAGAATGTGCTGACGGCCATCCTTGGCCTGGTCGAGGGCGATCTTCATGATCTCCTCGGTGATGCCCTCGATCTTGATGTCCATCTGCAGCGAGGTGATGCCATAGGCGGTGCCGGCAACCTTGAAGTCCATGTCACCGAGGTGGTCCTCGTCGCCAAGGATGTCGGAGAGCACGGCGAAGCGCTCGCCTTCCTTGATCAGGCCCATCGCAATGCCGGCGACCGGCTTGGCCAGCGGCACGCCTGCGTCCATCAGAGCCAGCGAGGTGCCGCAGACGGTAGCCATCGAGGACGAGCCGTTGGACTCGGTGATCTCCGAAACGACGCGCAACGTATAGGGGAACTGGTCGGCGGTCGGCAGCATCGGCCGGATGGCGCGCCAGGCGAGCTTGCCATGGCCGATTTCGCGGCGGCCCGGCGAACCCATGCGGCCGGTTTCACCGACCGAATAGGGAGGGAAGTTGTAGTGCAGGAGGAACTTCTCCTTGTACATGCCGGTCAGCGAATCGACATACTGCTCGTCCTCGCCGGTGCCGAGCGTGGCGACGACCAGCGCCTGGGTCTCGCCACGGGTGAACAGCGCCGAGCCGTGCGTGCGCGGCAGGACGCCGACTTCCGAGACGATCTTGCGGACCGTCTTCAGGTCGCGGCCATCGATGCGCGAGCCGGTGTCGAGGATGTTCCAGCGCACGACCTTGGCCTGGAGCTCCTTGAACACGGTGCCGATCTGTTCGGACGTGTATTTGGCCTCTTCGCCTTCTGCCGGCGCGAACGCGGCCTTGACCTTCGCCTTGACAGCGTCGACGGCGGCATAGCGCTTCTGCTTGTCGGTGATCTTGTAGGCGTCGCGAAGCTCGCCTTCGACGATCTTGAGCATCTCGGCTTCAAGTGCGGAATAGTCCGGCGCGGTGAAGTCGCGCGGATCCTTGGCGGCGACTTCGGCCAGCTTGATGATCGCGTCGATCACCGGCTGGAAGCCCCTGTGGCCGAACATGACGGCGCCGAGCATCAGATCCTCGCCGAGTTCCTTGGCTTCGGACTCGACCATCAGCACGGCGTCGGCGGTGCCGGCAACGACTAGGTCGAGCTTCGATTCCTGCATCTCGTCGACATGCGGGTTGAGCACGTATTCGCCGTTGATGTAGCCGACGCGTGCGCCGCCAACCGGGCCCATGAACGGCACGCCGGACAAGGTAAGGGCGGCGGAGGTGGCGACGATCGACAGGATGTCCGGGTCATTTTCGAGATCGTGCTGGACGACGGTGACGACGATCTGGGTGTCGTTCTTGTAGCCTTCGGCGAAGAGCGGGCGGATCGGGCGGTCGATCAGGCGGGAAACGAGCGTTTCCTTCTCGCTCGGACGGCCTTCACGCTTGAAATAGCCACCCGGGATTTTGCCGGCGGCGTAAGTCTTTTCCTGGTAGTTGACCGTCAGCGGAAAGAAATCGAGGCCGGGCTTCGGCTCTTTCATCGAGACGACGGTGGCGAGAACCTTGGTTTCGCCATAGGTGGCCAGCACCGCGCCGTCAGCCTGACGTGCGATCTTGCCGGTTTCGAGAATGAGCGGACGGCCGCCCCATTCGATTTCCACTTTGTGGTAATTGAACATGTCTTGTCCTTCGTATGCGGAAAGGGCCGCGCCGTTTCAGCGTGCGCGGATGCCCCTTTCCCTTGGCTTCCTTTCTCGGGCAGCCACGGGCAAGACAACGGGAAGCTCGGCTATTCGGCGCATTTGCCGCACGAGCGTCCTGCAATCCTGCCCCATGACCGTCCATGGGCGGTTTCGAGTGGCCCTCTGCTGTTTCGAAACCGGGTTGGCCAATCGATCCGACTGGCCTTGCGCGTGAACCCGAAAACCAGGTTTTCGGAAAGTATCCTGCGCAAATCTAAAACTTCAGAGCGTCCTTTGCGCATCCAAACCGGTGCGCGGCGCTCTGCTTTCTTCATTGGAGCCTTGGATGATCCGATGCTCCAATGCGCGACCGGCGGGCTCTCGAAAGAACCCGCCGGTCAATTCGTCAACGGCGCAGACCGAGCTTCTCGATCAGCGTCTGATAGCGCGCGTCGTCCTTGCGCTTGAGATAATCAAGCAGGCTGCGGCGCTGGGAAACGAGAGCGAGCAGACCACGGCGGGAATGGTTATCCTTCTTGTGGTCCTTGAAATGGTCGGTCAGGTTCTTGATGCGCTCGGAAAGGATGGCCACCTGGACTTCCGGAGACCCGGTATCGCCCTTGGCGGTTGCGAATTCGCCCATCAATTCCTTCTTGCGTTCGGCAGTAATCGACATCGTGTTTTTCCTTGTCTGTTTGAGGAAACGGGACGCCCTCAGCCGGGATGTCGTCCAGCAGGGGCCGGTGCAAGCAACGCGTCAAAGCGCGAAGCTGCGGCGCATATAGTGCAATTCCGACAAAAAGGCCAGCCCAATTCACAAGCCGGCTTTTTGCTGCATAAACGGGCACTTCCGCCTAGTCAGAGCCATTTCTTCCATTTGAAGTATGCGTAGAGCCCGACCGCAACAATCGCCATGAAGACGAGCGACAGGGGATAGCCGTAATAGGCTTTCAGCTCCGGCATATTCCACGGCGAGGTGTCGGGGTCGAAATTCATGCCCCATACGCCGACGAGAAAGGTGAGCGGCATGAAGATCACCGAGACGATGGTCAAATAGCTGATGACGTCGTTGGTGCGCGCCTGGCTGAGCGACAGGTGCATCTCGATCAGGCCGGTCAGCATATCGCGCTGGGTTTCGACCAGTTCGATCAATCGCAGCGAATGATCCAGCGTGTCGTTCAGGAATAATTTGGTTTCGGCCTTCACATAAGAGACGTCGTTGCGGATCATGGTCGCCAGCGCGTCGCGCATCGGCCAAAGCACGCCCTTCAGCACATTGGCGTCGCGCCGCAATTCGTGAAGTTGCCGCATCTGGTGCTTGTGCGCCTGGTTCAGCATCTGGTCCTCGATGCTGTCGACCAATTCGCCAGCAGCCTCGATCGGCGGGAAATAGCTGTCGACGATAGCGTCGATCAGAGCATAGGCGAGATAGTCGGCGCCGCGCGAGCGCAAGCGGTTGGGCACCGAGCTTGCGATCCGCTTGCGCACGGGATCGAACGGGTCGCCTTCGCGCTCCTGGAAGGTGACGACGAAGTTCTTGCCGAAGAAGACGGCGATCTGTTCGTAACGGTGCGCGGTGACGTCGTCGATCATCCTGACGACGACAAAGGCATGGTCCTCGAAGAAATCCACCTTGGGCCGCTGACCGGTGTTGACGACATCTTCCAGCGCCAGCGGATGCAGGTTGAAGATCCGGCCGATCTCCTCGATCAGCTGGATGTTGGCGAGGCCTGTGCAGTCGAGCCAGATGATCGGCCAATTGTGGCAATGGGTGTTGACGTCGTCGATGCTGGCATTGTCGATCGTCTTGAACTTTTCAGGCGAGATCAAAGTCAGCCTGAGCTCGGAGCGGCGCGCCGCCGGGTCGGCGATCAGCGTGCCCGGCGAAGCCCCGACCGGCGGCCGCCGTGTTTTGAGCGCCGCTCGCTTGTTGACCGTGTCAGCCTTTGCCATGTGCCCCCTCGAGTGCAGCATCGAACGGCACTACAGCACAGCGCATCCTTTCGGACGGCAAACGGCGCCGTAGCCCTGTTGATTTAGCGCATGATCCTTTCCCAAAATAGAATCCGGTTTGGAGATCATGCGCCGGGCGACAGCTGTTACCCGACAAAGACCCGCTTTGGCTTGAACATGCCTTGCTCGATGGCGCCGATGGCGACCAGCTTGCCGCGCGCGGTGGCGCAGGCCTCCTCAGCTTCTACCGGCGCGTCACGGCCGCGAATGATGACCGGATTGCCAAGGCGGATTTTGGTTGCCGCATCGTCGCTGATCGCAACCTGCGGCAAGCATTCGAGCGCCGCCGCGGTGTCGACCAGAAGTGCATCGATGGCACCGAAGTCGATCGGCGCGTCCGCTGCTTGCGAACCTTCCTCGCTCCGTTCGCCGAAGCGGGCGGCTTCCAACTCGGCCAGGGTGACGAAATCTTCCTGCGTAAACGGCTCGACCTCGACCCGCCGCAGCTCGGCGATGTGACCAAAACAGCCAAGGTCGCGGCCCATGTCGCGGGCCAGCGAGCGGACATAGGTGCCCTTGCCGCATTCGACCTCGAAGATGGTGCGATCGGCCATATGCTCGACCAGGTCGAGCCGGCCGATCTCGACCTCGCGTGCTGGAATGTCGACCGTCTCGCCATCGCGGGCAAGGTCGTAGGCGCGCTCGCCCGCGATCTTGATGGCCGAGAATTGCGGCGGTGTCTGCATGATCACGCCGGTATATTTCGAAAGCAGCGCCAGCACTTCGGATTCCGCCGGACGGCGGTCCGAGCTTTTGGTCGCCGGGCCTTCGAGGTCGTCGGTCGAACGCTCCTCGCCCCAGGCAACCGTGAAGCGGTAGACCTTGGCGCCGTCCTGGACGTAAGGCACGGTCTTGGTCGCTTCGCCAAGCGCGATCGGCAGCATGCCCGACGCAAGCGGGTCGAGCGTGCCGGCATGGCCGGCCTTTTCCGCCTGGAACAGCCATTTGATCTTGGAGACGGCTTCGGTCGAGCCCATGCCGACCGGCTTGTCCAGTACCAGCCAGCCCGAGATCGGCCGGCCCTTCTTCTTGCCGCGGCGCGCCACTATTCGCCGTCCTTCTTGTCGTCTTTGTCTTTGTCGTCGGCGCTGAGATCGCGCGCCACTTCGGGCGAGTGCAGCAATTCGTTGATCTTTTGGAAATTGTCGTAGCTGGTATCGAGCCGGAAGCGGAATTCCGGCATGTACTTCATCTGCCGCAGCGCGCCGGAGACGCGGCCGCGGACGAACTTCGCATGCTTGTTGAGCGCTTCGACCACCGCACCGGCATCCTTGGCGCCGAGCGGCGAGACGAAGGCGGTGGCGATCTTCAGATCGGGCGACATGCGCACCTCGGAGACCGAGACCACTGTGTTCTCGATCAGCGGGTCGAGGATCTCGCCGCGCTGCAAGGTTTCGGACAGCGCATGGCGCACCTGCTCGCCGACGCGCAGCATGCGCTGGGATGGGCCTGACGGGGTCGAACGGGGCATTTTCCTCGGTCCTGAAATCGTGAAGCGCGGGATGGAACCGCGCCGCATGTCTCATATGGTTTGGGCGGCGGCCTTTCGACCACCGCCCGGTCTCAATATGTGGTCGAACTCAAGGTGCTCGAATTCAGAGCGTCCTGGTCACCATCTCGACGCGGAAGCACTCGATGACGTCACCGACGCGCATATCCTCGTAGTTCTGGAAGGCCATGCCGCATTCCTGGCCGCCCGGAACTTCCGAAACCTCATCCTTGAAGCGCTTCAGGGTCTTCAGCGTGCCTTCGTGGATGACGACGTTGTCGCGGATCAGGCGGACGCCCGCACCACGCTCGACCTTGCCTTCGGTGACACGGCAGCCGGCGATCTTGCCGACCTTGGTGATGTCGAAGATTTCGAGGATCTCGGCATTGCCGATGAAGGTCTCGCGACGCTCCGGCGAGAGCAGGCCGGAGAGCGCCGCTTTCACATCGTCGACCAGATTGTAGATGATCGAATAGTAGCGGATCTCGATGCCTGCCGCAGCTGCGGCCGCGCGGGCCTGCGCATTGGCGCGAACGTTGAAGCCGATGATCGCAGCCCCGGAGGTTTCCGCCAGCGACACGTCGCTTTCGGTGATACCGCCAGCCCCCGCATGGACGATGCGGGCGCGTACCTCGTCGGTGCCGAGATTGTCGAGCGCCGCGTTGATCGCCTCGATCGAGCCCTGCACGTCGCCCTTGATGACCAGCGGGAATTCCTTCAATCCGCTGGTCTGCAATTGCGACATCATCTGTTCAAGCGAGCCGCGCTGGCCGGCATGCCTGGCCACCGCCTTCTCGCGCGCCAGGCGCTGGCGATATTCAGTGATCTCGCGGGCGCGGGCCTCGTTGTTGACAACGGCGAAGCGGTCGCCGGCCAGCGGCGTACCTTGCAGACCGAGGACTTCCACCGGCATTGCCGGCGGCGCTTCCTTGACCTGCTCGCCGCGATCGTTGACCAGCGCGCGTACCCGGCCCCACTCGTTGCCGGCGACGAGAATGTCGCCCGGCATCAACGTGCCGGTCTGCACCAGCACGGTTGCGACTGGGCCGCGGCCCTTGTCGAGTTGGGCTTCGATGACAACGCCTTCGGCGGTGCGGTCCGGATTGGCCTTCAGGTCGAGGATTTCGGCCTGCAGCAGGATCGCTTCGAGCAACTTGTCGAGATTGATGCCCTTAGTCGCCGACACCTCGACATCCAGCACCTCGCCGCCCATGGATTCGACGAACACCTCATGGCGCAGCAGTTCCGAGCGCACCTTCTGCGGGTCGGCGTCGTGCTTATCGATCTTGTTGATCGCCACGATGATCGGAACGCCGGCCGCCTTGGCGTGATTGATCGATTCGATCGTCTGCGGCATCACGCTGTCGTCGGCCGCCACCACGAGAATGGCAATATCGGTCGCCTGGGCGCCGCGGGCACGCATCGCCGTGAAGGCGGCGTGGCCGGGCGTGTCGATGAAGGTAATTTTGTTACCGTTCTTCTCGACCTGATAGGCGCCGATATGCTGGGTAATGCCACCGGCTTCGCCGGACACCACGTTGGCATTTCGGATTGCATCGAGCAACGAGGTCTTGCCGTGATCGACATGGCCCATGATCGTTACCACCGGCGGACGCGGCTGCAGGTCCTCGGGACGATCGGCGATGTTGAACAAGCCCTCTTCGATGTCGGACTCGGCGACGCGACGGACCGTGTGGCCAAATTCGGTCGCGACCAGTTCGGCCGTGTCGGCGTCGATGACGTCGCCAGGCTTCAGGATCTGGCCCTGCTTCATGAAGAACTTGACCACGTCGACAGCGCGCTCGGACATGCGCTGCGCCAGCTCCTGGATGGTGATGGTTTCGGGCAGGATCACTTCACGCATGACTTTCTCGCGTGGCTCGTTATGCAACGCGCGCTTGAATTTCTCCTGACGGCGGCGCATCGACGACAGCGAGCGGGCGCGCGCATCCTCGTCGGAGAGCGCCGAATTCAGCGTCAGCTTGCCGCGGCGGCGGTCTTCCTCGCCCTTGGTCGGCTTGGCTGGACGCGCCACTTCGGGCGTGACCAGACGGCGCACTGGTGCACCGGCACCCGTCCGCTTCGGCTTGACCTCTTCCTCGTCATCGACTGTCGCCAGTTCGGCGGCCAGGGGCGCACGGCGGCGTGCCTCTTCCTCGGCACGGCGGCGGGATTCGGCCTCGGCTTGCAGCCGCGCCTCTTCCTCGGCCTGACGGCGGGCCGATTCCTCGCGCTCGCGGCGGCGGCGCTCTTCGTCCTCGCTGCGGCGCTTGGCCTCCTCGATGGCGCGTTGGCGATCCTCGACGTCGCGCACCTTCGAGCCTTCGAGAGCCCGGCGGCGTGCTTCCATTTCCTGGCGCGATAATTCGTTCAGCACCATGCCGCTGCGTTCGACTGGCGGCGGAGGCGGCGCCGCCTTGGGAGCTTCCTGCACGGCAGGCGCTGCCGCGACCGGCTTCGGCGTGAAGACGGACACAGGCGCTGCCGCCGGCTCCGGCTTGTCGCCGGGCAGCGAGAACTTGCGCTTCTTGGTCTCGACAACCACCGACTTGGTGCGGCCGTGCGAGAAGTTCTGGCGCACAGTGCCCTGTTCCATACCGGGGCGCTTCAGCGTCAAGGTCTTCTTCGGCGTAACACTCAGCGTCTTGTCGTCGCCCGATTTCGTATCGCTCATTCCATATCCTCTGCGGCATCATCTTCGTCAGCAACGGCCGCAAGCATTGCCAGATCGTCCGGGGAACCGCCCCGATATCGGTCGAGCGCAACCATACGCTTCTGGACCGCCCTGCCCGCGTCTCCCGCGAGAACGGCAGCATGTATCACATTTGTACCCCCCAATGCCAAGCTCAACTCGGCCTCGGAGAAAAGTTTGTAAGCGCGGATCGCAGGCCCGCCGAGGTGGACGGTTGCCCGTCGCGCCTGGCTTATCTTGCGGACGCCATCGTCGGAAGCCTCGGTCGCGTGGAGCACGAAAAGTGCAAGTCCGCCGCGCACGGCGCTCTCGACCTTGGTCGCTCCGAGCGCTATGGCGCCCGCCTTGCGGGCCAGGCCAAGCATGCCCAGAGCGGACCTGGAAAGCAGCGCGTCGACCATGCCGCCAAGATCGGCTGGCACGGTCACCTGCGCCTTAAAAGCACGGGCAAACAGGTTCTTCGCCGCTGCCTTGTCTATATGTAGGCGGTCGGCGGTCACCCAGCAACCGCGGCCGGGCAGGTTTCTCTTGATGTCCGGAACGACGGCCGAATCCGGGCCGACGACGAAACGGATCAGCTCATCCGGTTCGGCTTGCCTGCGGGCGACGATGCAGGTGCGATCGTTCATCTCGTCCAAGGGCGGGTTCGGTGCGATGCGGTTTCACCTCACGCACCGACGGTTTCGTCAGCCGGCACGCCCTCGGCAGCAAGCTCGTCTTCGGTGATCCAGCCAGCCTTTAGGCGGGCGGCCAAGACCATCTGCTCGGCATCGGCGCGCGACACACCATGATTGGCGAGCACACCCGGGAATACCTTCGTCTCGCCGTCCTTGCGTTCCTTCCAGCCGGTCAGGTCGTCGGCGGCGTAGCCGGCGAAATCCTCGATCGTCTTCACGCCGTCCTCGCCGAGCGTCACCATCATGGCGGTGGTGATGCCGGGAATCTCGCGCAGCTCGTCCTTGACGCCGAGCGCCTTGCGCTTCTCGTCATGCTCGGCTTCGATCTTTTCCAGATATTCGCGGGCGCGGGTCTGGATTTCCGAAGCCGTGTCCTCGTCGAAGCCGTCGATCGACGCGATTTCGCCGGAGTCGACATACGCGACCTCCTCGACGCTGGTGAAGCCTTCGGAAGCGAGCACCTGGCCGACCATCTCGTCGACGTCGAGGGCTTCCATGAACAGCGACGACCGTTCGACGAATTCCTTCTGGCGCCGTTCGCTCTCTTCCTGCTCGGTCAGAATGTCAATGTCCCAGCCGGTGAGCTGCGACGCAAGACGGACGTTTTGGCCACGGCGGCCGATGGCCAGCGACAGCTGATCGTCGGGAACGACGACCTCGATGCGCTCGGCATCCTCGTCGAGCACGACCTTGGCGACTTCCGCCGGCTGCAACGCATTGACGATGAAGGACGCGGCCGAAGGCGACCACGGAATGATGTCGATTTTCTCGCCCTGCAATTCGCCGACGACCGCCTGGACGCGGCTGCCGCGCATGCCGACGCAGGCGCCGACCGGATCGATGGAGCTGTCGCGCGAGATGACAGCGATCTTGGCGCGCGAACCCGGATCGCGGGCGACCGACTTGATCTCGATGATGCCGTCGTAGATTTCCGGCACTTCCATAGTGAACAGCTTCGCCATGAACTGCGGATGGGTGCGCGACAGGAAGATCTGCGGGCCGCGCTGTTCGCGGCGCACGTCATAGACATAGGCGCGGACGCGATCGCCATACTTGTAGTTTTCGCGCGGGATCAGCTCGTCGCGGCGGATGATCGCCTCGCCGCGGCCGAGATCGACGATGACGTTGCCGTATTCGACGCGCTTGACGGTGCCGTTGACGATCTCGCCGATACGGTCCTTGTATTCGTCATATTGCCGGTCGCGCTCGGCCTCGCGCACCTTCTGCACGATAACCTGCTTGGCCGACTGGGCGGCGATGCGACCGAAATCCATCGGCGGCAGCTGTTCGGCGATGAAATCGCCGAGCTGGGCGTCCGGATTGCGCTCGCGCGCCGAGGAAATGGCAATCTGCGTCGCGTAATCGTCGACCTTCTCGACCACTTCCATCAGCCGTTGCAGCTTCATCTCGCCGGTGTTGGCGTTGATGTCGGCGCGGATGTTGGTTTCCTGGCCGTAACGCGAGCGCGCGGCCTTCTGGATCGCATCGGCCATGGCGGCGATGACGATCGACTTGTCGATCGACTTTTCACGCGCGACCGCATCGGCGATCTGCAGCAGTTCAAGCCTGTTGGCGCTTACAACCATCTTCTTTCTCCCGAGCTTGTTGCCAACCTTTACGGCCGGCAGCCCAATCACATTTCCTGTTCGGTTTCGTCTTCCGCACCCTCTGGTGCATCTTCGGGTTCGCCGCGGCGTTTCCTGGCTTCCTTGCGCGCCCGATTGTCCTTCGACAGCGCATCGCGGATAAGGTCGTCGGTCAGAATCAGCCGCGCTTCGGCAATCGCATCGTAGGGGACACGCACCGTAGGCTCCTCGCCGTAAGCGGCCTTGTCGCGCTCGATCAGCACACCGTCCGCGTCGCTTTCGGCGATCTTGCCCTTGAAGCGCTTGCGGTCGGCGACGAGAACCGACGTTTCCATCTTCACCAGATGGCCGGTCCAGGCTGCAAAGTCCGATTTGCGGACCAGCGGCCGGTCGATGCCCGGCGACGATACTTCGAGATGATAAGCCTTCTCGATCGGATCATCGACATCGAGCGCCGGCGACACCGCCCGGCTGACCTCTTCACAATCCTCGACCGTCATGGTGCCGTCCTCGCGCTCGGCCATGATCTGCAGCGTCAGCCCGTTCTGGCCCGACAGGTGCACACGCACCAAGCGGAAGCCGATGGCGCGCAGTACCGGCTGAACGATCAGCGCGATGCGCGCATCGATGCCGCTTTCGCGGATGATGCGGTCGTCGCCTTCGCTTGCCGTCACTGTCATTCGGTCCCTGTCGCTCGATTCCTGTTTGGCCGGCAGGTAATAAAAAAGAGCGGGACCGGGTGGACCCACTCTTCGTCATACCGACCAAGAATTTGAAGCTGATATAGACGATCATGGTGCTCGTTTCAAGCCCGTCGTGCATAACAGCAAGGGTCGAGTCCGCAGCGCTGCGCCAAATGCATGGCGCCCATGCAGTGATCCCCCTTTGAGCACCGGCGACGCACGACTATCTATGTTGCATTGCACAATTGGAGCGCTCACTGCGCTCGAAAGGGTACCACCATGAACAATCGTGGATTTTTTTCAGCCATAGGCGATGTCTTTAGCGTGTTCGGCAGCGCCGTAGCAGCGTCGCGGGCTGTGGAAAGCGGTCGCAAGCCGCATGCGCATGATTTGCGCAATCTAGGCATGGAGCCGGCCGCCTTCGACAAGATCCGTCGCTTCTGAGCCATGTGAGCGACGAGAGCCTTCGGCCCGCTCGCCTTTTGCTCAGCTCGGATTTCCTGCTTATTTCCGCACGAAGGTGAGATAGGCGGGCCGTCGGCCTTCGCGAATGGCCTTGGCCTCATAGCGCGTCCCCGGCCAGCCATCATAGGGCCGGTGCCAGTCGGTTGCTTCGCTTGCCTGCCACATGAAGGCGCCGTGCGCCCGGCAATGCAGCAGTGTCCAGTTCACATAGCTGTCGATGTCGGACGCAAAGTGGAACTTTCCGCCTTGCTTCAGGACGCGCGCGAAGCGGTCGAGATTGATCGGGCTGACGAAGCGCCGCTTCCAGTGTTTCTTCTTCGGCCACGGATCCGGGTAGAGAAGATCGATGCCGTCAAGCGAAGCCTGCGGCAGCCAGTCCAGCAGGCGTGTGGCGTCGTCGTCATAGACGCGCAGATTGGCAAGCGGCCGCTCCCGGACCGCCATCATCATCTTGGCCATGCCGTTGACGAAGGGCTCGACGCCGATAAAGCCGGTCGCCTGGCTGGCCGTGGCACGGTGCAGAAGATGTTCGCCGCCGCCAAAACCGATTTCGAGCTGGACAGCCGAAACTTCGGCTTCGAAAAGGCTGCGCAGATCGGCTGGCGGTTCGACCGTCAGATCGAGCCTGTAAACGGCGAAGCCGCTCTCCAGCGCCGCCGCCTGTCGCGGTCGAATGGTCTTGCCGCGCCGGCGACCGAAAAATGCCTCGGTCGCACGGCTTGGCCGGTCCTTCGGGTCCATAGGCGCCGCGGTTAGGCGGCGACTGCTTCGGCGACTGGTTCGGCGAGAGCGTCCTTGAGCGCCTTGGCGAGATCGGTCTTCTCCCAGGAGAAGGATCCGTCGCGGCCGGCCTTGCGGCCAAAATGGCCGTAGGACGACGTCTTGGCATAGATCGGCTTGTTGAGATCGAGGTGGCGGCGGATGCCGGACGGCGACAGGTCCATCACGGTGCGCAGCGCACGCTCGAGCTTTGCCTCGTCGACCTTGCCGGTGCCGTGCAGGTCGACGTAGATCGACAGCGGCTGGGCGACACCGATCGCATAGGAAAGCTGGATAGTGCAACGATCGGCAAGCTTCGCGGCAACCACGTTCTTGGCGAGATAGCGCGCCGCATAGGCCGCCGAGCGGTCGACCTTGGTGGTGTCCTTGCCAGAAAAAGCGCCGCCGCCATGAGGCGCAGCCCCACCATAGGTGTCGACGATGATCTTGCGGCCGGTCAGGCCGGCGTCGCCGTCAGGCCCGCCGATGACGAACTTGCCGGTCGGGTTGATGTACCAGTTGCAATTATCGGCGATCTTCAGGTCGCCCAGTGCTTCGCGAATATAGGGCTCGACGACGTTGCGCACCTTCTTCGAATCCCACGTCTCATCGAGATGCTGGGTCGACAGCACGATCTGCGTCACTTCCGCCGCTTTGCCGTCGACATAGCGGACTGTAACCTGGCTCTTGGCATCCGGCCCGAGCCTGCCTGCATCACCGCTGCCTTCATGGCGCGCAGCGGCCAGCAGTTCGAGGATCTTGTGGCTGTAGTAGATCGGCGCCGGCATCAGGTCCGGCGTCTCGCGGCAGGCATAGCCGAACATAATGCCCTGGTCGCCGGCTCCTTCCTCGCCTTGCCGGTCGGAGGCGTTGTCGACGCCTTGGCCGATATCCGGCGACTGGCCGTGCAGCAGGACCTCGATCTTGGCCGTCTTCCAGTGGAAGCCTGCCTGCTCGTAGCCGATTTCGCGGATTGCCTTGCGGGCGACCGACTTGAACTTGGCCGGGTTGACAAGCGGATGACCGGCCGCATCCTTCAGGATGTTGCCCTCCTTGTCCTTCTTGAGCAGCGTCTCGGGGACGCGCACCTCACCGGCGATGACAACGCGATTGGTCGTCGCAAGCGTCTCGCAGGCAACGCGGACCTTCCACGGGTCCATGCCGGTCTTTCTGGCTTCGCGATAGACGAGATCTACAATCTCGTCGGAGATACGGTCGCAGACCTTGTCGGGATGGCCCTCGGCAACGGATTCCGAGGTGAAGAAGTAATTGTGCCGCGTCACGGGTGTCCCCTCTTGAAAAAATATCGGCAGGCTGCCGATTTTGGCGCGCCAGTTGTTAACGGTGCCGGGCGCCGCTCGTCAAGCCGTGCAGCCGTTCTGGCATGAATTTTGACGTTATTATCTTTGCATCCCGAGATGGCGGCAGGGCGCACTGCCATCAGCCCTTGCACCAACAGACTGAGGAAAATGGCTTCGAGGAAGCGTGTCGGGCAAAATCGATCCGCGCTTTAGCGCATCTGCGGAATGCACATCCCTCGATGCGCGCAGCCGCGAGAAATTACATCCCAGCTACGACGACCTCTTCCTCTTTGAACTCTTCACGGGCCAGTCAATCGACCTCGTCGGCGGAGAGCGACTTCACAAGCTCAATGATCTTGCGGCGCACTTTCACGTCGGCGATCTTGACGAAGGCGCGGTTCAGCTGGAGGCCTTCCGGGCTGCCGCAGAACGCGACGGCGGAGGTCATCGACGCATCCTCGGCAAATCCACGGTTGCCCACGGGCTCCTGACCGGGCGCATCCTCGAAAAAGAAGGCGACGGGCACGCCGAGTATGGAGGCGATTGCCTGCAAACGGCTGGCGCCGACGCGATTGGTGCCCTTTTCGTACTTTTGGATCTGCTGGAACGTTATGCCGAGGTTTTCGCCCAGTTTTTCCTGGCTCATTCCCAGCATATTGCGGCGAAGCCGGATACGGCTTCCGACGTGGATGTCGATCGGATTCGGCTTTTTCTTGTTTTCTTCTGTCATTTTTTCCTCGCCGAATTTTTCCGGCTTTTTCTATTTTGCTGCCCAAACGAAGACGGCGGCCCGTGCCCCAACAGAACGACCTATCGACTTCGATAATTTTTCAGGCGCTTACAGTATGAGTTTCTAATGCGTCGGCTGTCAATTCGCCCGTAGCCTTTGCCTTACGTTCAAAATGCATGCCGCAACGGCAAGCAAAAACATGATCAGCATTCCGTTAATGCGTCGTTGGCCGGAGGAAACGATGGCTTGGTTGGAGATCGGCACACGCACATCGATGGCGCCGCGTGCATCGATTGCCAGCGCGTCGACGATGCGACCGCGCGGGTCGACAACGGCCGAAATGCCGTTATTAGCCGCGCGCAACAGGGGCACCCCATTCTCCACCGCCCGGATCTGCGCCTGCCTGAAGTGCTGGTACGGCCCCGGCGTGTCGCCGAACCAGGCGTCATTGGTGACGTTCACAATAAGCTCGGCTGACGTAGCGTCAACTGCGATCAGATCGGGAAAGATGACCTCATAGCAAATAAACGGCAGCGCCAGGATGCCGCCGGGCAGCGCGATCGGGTGCCGCTCATTGCCGGCCGCGAAGGTCATCGGGCCGGCAACAAGCTGCTCAAGCCCGAAGCGGCCGAGCAGATCGGCGAAAGGTAGATATTCGCCAAAGGGTACCAGATGGACCTTGTCCACGGCATCGACGATTTCGCCCCTTTCGTCGATCGCCACTACCGAGTTGTAGTAACGGCTGCCGGTCGCCGAGCCGCCTTCCTCGCGAACGACGCCGGCAACCAGCATCTGGCCATCGCCAAGCATCTCTCCGATGGCAGGCAGGGCATCCGGACGTTCGGTGAACAGAAACGGCACGGAGGTCTCCGGCCACAGGATCAATTGCGGCCTGTCATGGCCGGGTTCCGGCGCCTTGGCCGAAAGGCCCATCATGGTGGCGAAGATGCGGTCACGCACCGAGGCATCCCATTTTTCCGTGAGGTCGACGGCAGGCTGCACGATACGGACGTCGAGGCTGCGGGCCGCCGGCTTTTCGGGGGCGGCGAGCCTGATATAACCGAAGCCGGCATCGGCGGCGACGAGAACGACAAGCAATGCCGCGCCGAGGCGAAGCTGCTGGCGCGCCGCAAGCAGGGCCGGGAGCGCGAAGACGAAGACCGCAAGGGCGTTCATGCCGACCATGCCGGTCACCGATACGCTCTGCATCAGCAAAGGCACCGGCATCGCCGCATAGCCGACGGCATTCCACGGAAAGCCGGTGAACAGGAAGCCGCGCAGCCATTCCGCCAGCGCAAAACCGAAGGCGAGCGCGGCGATGCGGCCAATGTCGTTGCTCCACAACAGCCGGGCAACCACGGCAGCGAAACCGTAAAAGAAGGCCAGCGCGAGGGGGATGCCGACCACCGCGAACGGCAAGGCCCAGGCAAAGCTGTCGGCCTCGACCAGCAGCGCCGAGCCGACCCACCAGAGACCGGCAAGAAAGTAACCGAAACCGAACCACCAGCCGGTGGCGAAAGCCGGCCGCAAGCGCCGCAGAAAACCGTCCGAGGCTTCGCCGGTCGCGCCGTCGAGGAGCCACACCAGCAGCGGGAACGAAACGAAACAGACGGCGAAGAAATCGTAAGGCGCCTGGGCAAGAACCGCCAGCGCCCCGGCAAGAAACGCCACCAGCGCGCGCCGCCAGCCCCAAAGCAGAATTATCCGGCCGGCCTGGCGCTCCATCTATGCTTCCGAGTCGTGCGAATCAGGAAGCAAGATTTATCAGGCCGGAGCCCCGGTTCCAAATGAACCCTAAGCCTGCTCGGTGCGGACGGCGCGGCGCCGCCGCTCGCCCTTCAAGGTCTCGACGATGCGCACGCGCTTGACGCGGCGCGGATCGGCGTCGAGCACATGGAACTCGAAGCCGGGTATGGCCTGCACCACTTCGCCGCGCGCCGGCACCCGACCAAGCGTGTTGAAGATCATGCCGCCGATCGTGTCGACATATTCGCCGTGCTCGCCGGCGGCGAAATCCTCGCCGATCATCTTGGCGACGTCATCGATCTCGGCCTTGCCGTCGACGATGAAGACGCCTTCGCCGGCCTGGGTAATCATCGGCTCGTCCTCGTCGTGCTCGTCCTCGATGTCGCCGACCACCATCTCGACGATATCCTCGAGCGAGACGAGACCGTCGGTGCCGCCATATTCGTCGATGACCAGCGCCATCTGGGTGCGCGTCGTCTGCATTCGCCCCATCAGGTCGGAGGCGAGCATCGACGGCGGCACGAACAGCACCGGTCGGATCAGGTTGAGATCGCCGATGGTGCGCGCCAGATCGACCTGGGCGAGATCGAGAACCGTCGCGACCGGGGTTTTCCTGGTCGTCCTGCCCTTTCTGACGCGGGCGACCTTGGTGATGTGCGCCAGCACGTCGCGGATATGAACCATGCCGCGCGGGTCGTCGAGCGTCTCGGAATAGACCGGCATGCGGGAATGGCCGGACTGCTCGAACAGCCCCAGAAGATCACCCAGCTTCGTGGTGATCTCGACCGCCTCGATGTCGGCGCGCGGCACCATGACGTCCTCGACCCGCACTTCGCGCAGGCGCAGGATGTTGTTGAGCATGGCGCGTTCGCCGGGCGAGAAGGATTCTGCATCGCTCGCCGTTTCGGCGAGCGCACCGGCAATCTCCTCGCGCAGGCTGGTGCCGTTGCGGTGCCTGAAAAGCCCGAGCACGCGATCGAACAGGGAAGGACCGGCAGGCGATGCCTCGCTGGCGAAGCTGCCGGTCGTGGTACTCGGACTCGAGCCCTCTTCCGTCGTTTCGGAAGGCTTGATCGCACTGCCGGCGTCGGAGCGGGCGGCAGTCTCTGGTTTGTCGTTCATCATCGTCCGGTCAATTGGTCTTTTGTAATTACGTGTAGGGATCGGGAATGGCAAGCCTCGCAAGTGCTGCGCGCTCTGTCGCTTCCATCAGTTCCGCTTCGGCATCGGTTTCGTGATCATAGCCGAGCAAATGCAGCAGGCCATGGATGACGAGATGGGAGATATGGTCCTCGACGGGCTTGTCTTCCAGTGCCGCCTCGCGCACGACAGTCTCGGCGGCCAGCACGATGTCGCCGAGCATCGGCGGCAGAGGCCCGCCCCTGGCAAACGGAAAAGCCGGGAAAGACAGGACGTTAGTCGGCTTGTCCTTGCCGCGCCAGGCGGCATTGAGCGTACGGATATGGGCATCGTCGGAAAAGACGATGCTGAGCTCGGAACGGCCGTCTGCACCGGTTTCGGCAAAGGCGGCCGAGACGGCGCGGTCGACAAGCCGCATCAGCACCGCCTCGTCGGGCCAGTCGCCCGCCTCGATCGCCACATCGATTTCGACGGGAAGCGGCCCCCCCGCCTTTTGCTCCTCAGCCATGCGGCCGCATAATCATATCAACTTTCGACACCCAAGCCCCTGGCCAGCTTGCCGTCACGGTCGTAGGCCTTGACGATCTCGGCGACCAGCGGATGCCTGACGACGTCGCCTTCATTGAAGCGTACGGTCACCATGCCGGTGACGCCGTCGAGGATTCTCAGCGCCTCGACCAGGCCGGACTTGGTGTTTGGCGGCAGATCGATCTGGGTCGGATCGCCGGTGACGATCATGCGCGAGTTCTCGCCGAGCCGGGTCAGGAACATCTTCATCTGCATCGGCGTGGTGTTCTGCGCCTCGTCGAGGATGACGGCAGCGTGCGCCAGCGTACGGCCGCGCATGAATGCCAGCGGCGCAATCTCGATGACCTCGGCGGCAATCGCCCGCTCGACCTTGTCGGCCGGCATCATGTCGTAGAGCGCATCATAGAGCGGCCGCAGATAGGGATCGACCTTCTCCTTCATGTCACCCGGCAGAAAGCCAAGCCGCTCACCGGCCTCGACCGCGGGGCGCGACAGCACGATGCGTTCGACCATGCCGCGTTCGAGCAGCATTGCCGCATGCGCCACCGCCAGATAGGTCTTTCCGGTGCCGGCCGGGCCGATGCCGAAGACGAGTTCCGACCGCTCCAGCGCGCGCATGTAGGCGTCCTGGTTGAGCGAGCGGGCATAGATGGTCTTCTTGCGCGTCGATATCTGGGCGGCGGACACCTTGCCCTTGCGCTCCAGCGTCGGCAGCGTCAGCTGGTCGTCGGTGGCGATCGCCATGCGCACGGCGCCGTCGACATCGGACTGGCCGATATCGGTGCCTTTCTGCAGAATGCCGTAAAGATTGTCCAAGGCGCGGCGTGCTTGCTCGGCGGCCGAGGAAGAGCCCTTGATGGTCAATTGATTGCCGCGCGAGCGGATGTCGACGCCGAGCTTCTGCTCGAGCCTGGCCAGATTCTCGTCGAACTGGCCGTAAAGGGCGCTGGCAAGCTTGTTATTGTCGAAAGTCAGTACGATGTGCGCCATATCCGAGGCCCCGGAGGGTAGATTCTGGGGCAGATTCTTGACTTCAGCAGCGCTCAACCGTCTCTCCTCATCTGCCGAGGCCTTCAGGCCAATTCGGCGAACAGGCTGTTGTAGCCCGTCTTCGTGATTCGTACCTGGATAATGTCACCGATTTCGCCGGCCTTTTCATCAACAATAACCGGCTGCAGCCAGGGCGAGCGGCCAACCTTCTGGCCGGCCTGGCGGCCCGGCTTTTCGATCAGCGTGTCGATAGTCCTGCCGACCAGGCTTGCGCCGAAATCCTGCTGCTGTTTCAGAAGCAGCGCCTGCAGCCGCTGCAGGCGCTCGTCCTTGACGGCCTCCGGCACGTGATCGCTCATCTCCGCGCCCGGCGTGCCGGGGCGCGGAGAATATTTGAACGAGAAGGCCGAGGCATAGTTGACGTCTTCCACCAACTGCATGGTCGCCTCGAAATCCGCTTCCGTCTCACCGGGAAAGCCGACGATAAAATCGCCGGACAGTGCGATGTCGTTCCGTGCGGCACGGATGCGGTCGATCAACGTCAGATAGTCCTTGGCCATATGCCTGCGGTTCATCGCCTTGAGTATGCGGTCGGAGCCGGATTGCACCGGTAAATGTAGATAGGGCATCAGCGCAGGCAAATCACGATGGGCGGCGATCAATTCATCGTCCATATCGCGCGGATGGCTGGTCGTGTAGCGCAGCCGCGCCAGACCCGGAATCTCGGCCAGCCTGAACAGCAGCCGGCCAAGGCCCCATTCCTCGCCGTTTTCGCCTCTTCCGTGCCAGGCATTGACGTTCTGTCCGAGCAGCGTCACCTCGCGCACGCCGGCATCCGCCAGGCGCTCGGCCTCGGCGACGATCTGTGCCACCGGCCGCGAGACTTCCGAGCCGCGCGTATAGGGCACGACACAGAAGGTGCAGAACTTGTCGCAGCCTTCCTGAACGGTCAAGAACGCCGTCACGCCGCGCCTGATCAGTTCGGCGCGCTTTGGCTGCGGAAGATGCTCGAACTTGTCCTCGACGGCATAGTCGGTCTCGACGATCTTTTCGCCGCCACGCGCCCTCGCCAGCACACCGGGCAGCCGGTGGTAGGTCTGCGGACCGATGACCAGATCGACGGCCGGCGAGCGACGGATGATCTCGGCACCCTCGGCCTGCGCCACGCAGCCGGCGACGCCGACCAGCATTTCGCGCCCGGCCTTGGCACGTTCCGCCTTCAACTCACGGATGCGACCAAGTTCGGAATAGACTTTTTCCGCCGCTTTTTCGCGGATGTGGCAGGTGTTGAGCAGCACCAGATCGGCCTCGCCGATGGCGTCTGTCGCGGCATAGCCGTCGGCCGCCAGAGCATCGGTCATGCGCTGCGAATCGTAGACGTTCATCTGGCAGCCATAGGTCTTGACGAAGACCTTCCTGGTCGCGGCAGCCGGAACGACCAGGTCTTCGGCGGCAGCGCCGATGTCGTCGCGTTCTATCGTGTTCAATTCCATTTCGCGGCTTCTAGCGCCTTTCCCTGACAAAAAACAGACGAATCTGGCCGGAACCCGCGCAGCTTACCGGCTTGGGCGCGGTTCGGCGAGCGCCGCCTGCACCATCTCGCGCACCTGGCGTTCCATCTGCTTTGCCGTCTCCTTGCGGCTGGAGCCCTTGGAGAAAGCAATCGCCTCGCCAAAATGCACCTCGACGTCGAGGGCGCCCTCGGCCATCAGCACCTTGAGGTGCGGCATCAGCTCCTCATCGCCAATCCAGGCGGCAACCGGCCGATGCCGGCGGCCGAGCGGCACGCCATGCAGGCGCGTATAGACGATGGCCACCGGCTGGATGAAGACCTGTTCGGCCGCCCCTTCAGCAATCGCCATTGTAGCGGCGCCGAACAGCGTGCTCTTGAACGGCAGGATCATGTTGCCGTCGCCGGTCGAGCCTTCGGCGAACAGTACCATGGCGTCGCCCTTGGCCATGCGGCCGGCGATCTCGCTCGCCTGGTCGCCCGACGAACGCTTACGCTCACGTTCGATGAAGACGGTGCGCTGCAGCTTCGACAGCATGCCGATCAGCGGCCAGCCGGCCATGTCGGCCCTGGCGATGAACGTCACGTCGACCATCGACCCCAGCACCATGATGTCGGTCCAGGAGATGTGGTTGGCAGCAATCAGCAATGGGCGCTGGCCGGACAGCGCTCCCTTGACATGGATGCGCAGCCCCAGCGCCCTGACGATCATCCTGTGCCAGATCTTCAGGATGAAGGTCTCGCGCCAGAGTCCGGTCCTCATCGACAGGATCTGCAGCGGCACAAGCACCAATGAGCCGACGACAACCAGCCCCAGCGCCAGGAAAATCCTGATTTTTCCGATCATCCGCACCACCCCGGCGTTTGGCTAGCGAAGATCGCGGCGCATGACAAGCGCGCCGGTCGGGCCGTGCTCCGGCGACTTGTAATAGTTGGCGCGCTTGCCGACCTCGCGGAAGCCGAGCCGCCGGTAGAGCGCGATCGCGGCGACATTGGTCTCGTCTACCTCGAGGAAAAGTGCCTCGGCGCGCTGTGCGTGCAGTTCACGCAGCACCGCGTCCATCAATTGCCAGCCGAGCCCCCGGCGCCGATGCGAACGTGCCACCGCGACCGTCAGGATCTCCCCCTCGCCGGCCGCCAGCCGCGCGAGCACGAAGCCGACCGGCGGCTTGGCACCCTGTCCGGTCTCGCGCGCGGCATAGCCGAACACCGTATCCTGCTCGAGCAGTGCGGCGAATTCGTCGTCGGTCCACGGCCGCGCGAAATCCTCGCGATGCAGCACCGACATGGCCGCGCTGTCGGCAATCGTCAGCGGCTCGAGCGCATAGTCCCTGCGGCGCGGCTGGAGGAACGGAATGCGCATCAGTTTTTTTGCCTCGATAAAACAAAGCCGGCCTGCGGCTTGGCGTCGGCGCCGCGCAGATAGAGCGGCTTCGGCTTTTCGCCCTCGCCCTTTTTACCGGCACCTTGGGCCGCGGCCAGCCGGGCATAGACGGCGATGTCGGCGGTGGCCCCGATCGGGCCTGTATCAAAAGCGCGCCCGACCGAGGCGGCAATTTGCGATGTCGCGGTGCCGGCAAGAACCGCGGAGCAGTCAACCGCGATGGCGGCGGCTTGCGAAAGCGTGGTCACCGAGGGACCGTAAGTCAAAACGGATGCTTCATCGTAAAGTGCCGCATGGATTTCCTCGCGCCCTGCATCGAGCGCGGCGAGAACGGCGCGGCCGGGAAACGTTACTCTCGCTTGCGCCGCCAGTGCTTCCAGAGTCGTCACGCCGATCGCCGGGATTTTCAGTGCCAGCGCAAGGCCGCGCGCCGCCGAGACGCCGACGCGCAGACCGGTGAAGGAGCCCGGACCGGTGGAAACGGCAATGGCGCCGAGGCCGCTAAAGTCCGTTCCGGCCGCCTTCAACGCCCCTTCGAGGACACCCATCAGATGCTCGGCATGACCCTTGCCGAGATCGAGCACCGAACGGCCGAGCTCTTTCCCGTCCGCCGCGTCGTAGACGCAGGCGGCGCAGAGATTGGCGGCACAGTCGATGGCAAGCAATTTCATGAAGCGGCCGGTTGAGACAGTTTCGAAAACAGCTTCCCTCTGCCCGCCAGGGCTGATCCCCGCAAGGGAATAATGGATAAATCGTCAGGCGACTTTGCTTCGGCGCGGGTCCACGAATGTAAGTTTCAACGCACGCAATCGCCACAATAAGTATCGGGACTAGCCGACCTGCTCGATACGCAGCACGTGATTGTCCCAGACATAGTCCGGCTCGGAACGGATCGAGCCACCGGCCTCGACGATTTCGCCGGCGCCGGTCGTCGCCATGAAGCTCTCCCCATCGGGTGCAACGCCGCAGACCTCGACCAGCGCCTTGGTGGCGACGATGCGGCCGCTGGCCGCGTCGATCACGGCAAGCGAATTGCCCTCAGGCGAAGACACGGCGATAGTGCCGGCGGCAGGGTTGGCGGCGACCGAGCCGATATAGTTCCTGAAGCCGGAGAGCACATCCTGCGACATGTCGAGCAATTGCAAGTCCTTGCCACGCGCCGCGCGGCCGACCAGCGGGGGGCGATCGGTGCCCGGCCCCCTATACTGACAGCCGAACCAGACGGTGCCGGAGCGGTCGGCATCCATATGGCGGATCGATAGCTGGTGCAGGGCCGGCGGCAATTCGTGCTTTTCGGTGAGATCGCCGGTAAGGCGGTCGACCAGAACATAGGACGGCTTCATCGTTGCGATATTGAGCTCGGCGCGGCCATAATCCGGATGCGTCTCGATGCCGCCATTGGCCACAGCAATCGTCCTGCCGTCGGAAAGCAGCAAAAGCTCGTGCGGGCCTGTGCCATAGGTCGGGAACTCGCCGATGCGCTTGAATTTCGCATGCGCGTCATAGATGCCGACGACGCCGGCGGCATTGTCGAAATCGTTCTCGGTGGCGTAGAGCAGCGCACCGTCGGCCGAGAACACGCCATGGCCGAAGAAGTGCCGGCCGGCAACGCTGGCAATGGTGTGCGGTTCACCGCGGCCGGTATGGTCGAAGACGACAGCAAAGGTGCCCGGCTGCCTGGCAAACACCACCGAACGCTTGGACACCGGGTCGAAGGTAACGTCGTGGCCCCGATCGGGCAGATCGATCGTGTGCAACAACTTGCCGGCCTCGGACAGGATGGCCGCGCCATAGCCGCCGTCGCGCTTGACGAAAGCGGTGGCGAAGACCGCGTCGGCGTCGAGTGTCTTTGCCCAGGCTGACGGCGCCATCGCCGCGACGAAACCAGCGCCTGCGGCCCTCAGGAAATCGCGCCGATCGATCAGCGGCGTCCTCATGATCAGTCGCCATCCAGTGACGAGAAGCCGGCGGTCAGGCCGAATTCGGCGGTCAGCCTGGTGCCGATCAGGCTCGTCAGGCTGGATGTCACCAGCGAGAAATAGTCGAGCTTCTGGCGCAGCGCCGGATCGGCAAGTGCCTTGTCGATCGGACCCCTGAATGCCTTGGCCGCCTCGATCCCGTTGGTGAGCTGGATGTGGACCGATTCCGCCATCCAGCGCGCATCGGGCGACAGCGCTTCGCCAAGCTGCGAGGCCTGGAATAGCGCGTCCATTCCCGCCAGATTCCCGGTCAGCGAGCGGGCGGTGTTTTGCGAGCGCCAATAGATCGCCTGTTTCGGTTTGTCGGCCTCCGGCTTGGCGCCCAGGAAGCTTTTCAGGCGCACGTCGCGCACCATTTCCAGCTCGTTGATGAAGACGCCGACCAGTTCGGTCACCGCTTCGGCGCCGTCGTGATAGAGCGCGTTCTGCGGACCCGCATTGGCCCAGAGCGCGGCAAAGCCGTCGGGCTTGGTCCAGGCATTGCCGACCTCGCCGGCGATTGCCTCGATATTGCCGGCAATGGCCGCGCCATAGGCGCAGCGATAGGCGTCGTCCCTGCCGGCCAATTGATCGGCGCCGTCGCCATGGAGCACGAATTCCAGTGCGCCGAGCCCTTGCATGGCGACGCTCTTTGTCGCCAGCTGGGCCGGATCGGCGGCTGTCGGATCCTTGCCGGCAAGTGCTGCCTGCACCTGCTTCAGGCCGATGCTCTTGCGGTCCGGCCAAAACAGCATGCGCTCAAGCCGGTTGTTTTCCGCGATCGGCCCGAAACGGATGATTTCCACCACCGACCAGGCATCCACGACACCCGAGAATTCGGCGCGCGCCGCATCGAGATTGTCTTGCGAGGGCGTCTGGCAAAGCGTGTGCATGGCCTCGGTCAAGCTGTCCGCATGGTCATGCAGCCTGGCATAGGCCGGGCGGACGAAGCCGTCGATCGCCCGCTGGATCACATCCGAAGCCTTCACCACCGCGGATGCCGGCAGCGCACCGGCGAGGACCAGCATCAGAACGAGTGCAGACGCAAGACGCTTCGGCATCAGAGCGACTCCAGAAACTTGATCAGCGCGGCGCGGTCGGCCGCATCGGCAGCGGCAAAGCGGTCACGCGCCTTCTGGCCCTCGCCGCCATGCCACAGGATCGCCTCGGCCAGGCTGCGCGCGCGCCCGTCATGCAGGAAGAAGGTGTTGCCGCTGACGGTCTGGGTGAGCCCGATGCCCCACAGCGGCGGCGTGCGCCATTCGCTTCCCGTGGCCTCGCCCACCGCCTGGCCGTCGGCAAGGCCCGGTCCCATGTCATGCAGCAGGAAATCGGAATACGGCCAGATCAGCTGGAAGGCCTGCGCCTTGTTCGGGGTGCCGCGGCGGGTGACGAATTTCGGCGTATGGCAGGAGATGCAGCCCATATCGTAGAACAGTTTTTTGCCGGCGAGCACGTCCGGTCTGTCGAGGTCGCGCCGGGCCGGCACGGCAAGGTTTTGCGAATAGAAGGTCACGAGGTCCATGACGGGCGGCGGCGCTTCGACCGGACCGAGGCGCTCCTGCACACCGTTGGGTAGGGCAAGGCAGGTCTTTTCTACGGCAGTGCAATCGCCCCAGTGCTTCGGCACCTCGGGCGTCGAAATGCCGATATCGCCGGCAAAAGCGTCCGCCGATTGCTGGCGGATCGATGCGGCCTGCGCCTTCCAGCCGAAACGGCCGAGCGTCAGTTCACCGCTGCTGCCGTCGCGTATTATGTTGGGCCTGCCGGAAATGCCGTCACCATCGCGGTCGGCCGGATCGGCGCGGGCAAGGATGTCGGCAGGAGCGATCTGCTCGACCAGGCCAAGGCCGATCATCGGCGGCGTCATGCGCGGCGACAGCGTGGTGTGTGGATCGAGCGGCTCGTAGGCGAGGCCCTCGACCGAATAGCTCGGCTTGCGCAGCGACACTGCGCTACCATCCGCCAGTTTTACTTTTTGCTCCTGATAATCGACATGCATCCTGCCTTCGCCCTGCAGGCCGGGAACGGCTAGCTCCTGAAGTTGCGTGCCATAGACCGGGTCGGGGAAGTTGAGCACCTTGTGATCGGCGAGCGCGGCTTTCTCCTCCTCGGTACTGGCTTCCCTTGCCAGGCGCAGGAACATCGAGGTGGTGCCGCTGTCGCCTTCGGGCGGATGGCCGCGACCGTCCTTCAGATGACAGTTCTGGCAGGCGCGCTCGTTGAACAGCGGACCGAGCCCATCCGAGGCCTGTGTCGAGGATGGCGACGACACCCAGTTCTTGCGGAAAATGGCGTTGCCGAGCTTGAAGGTGCCCTCTTCCTCGAAGCTGATGTTGGCGGAGGATTGCGAGAAGGCGTCCTTGTTGACGTCCTTCTTCGAGGTGCCGGCGCCGCCCTGCATCAGCTCGAATTGCTCGGGCTTGGAAAAATCGCTGGTCGGCCTGGTAATGGCGGTGACGCGCGCCAGATCCTTCGGCGTCAGATCGGTGCGGCTGGTGGCAAGCCCCGCCGGTCGCGGCGCTCCGGCCAGCGCCGAGGCTGTGAGCGTCGCCACCACGACAAGAAAAGCGCCGCGAAGGATACCGTATCGCGGCTTCTTCTGAGGCGGCAGGCCGCAACCTTCGGCCGGCCGCAAGCGGCGCAAGAACTCTAGGGAGCGCCGCATTCCCGCATATCCTTATTCCGCCTCGTCGGCCGACGCCGCGTTGAGCTGGCCGTACTTTTCCTCGCCGATCGAGGCGAGCAGGTCGAGTTGCGTCTCGAGGAAGTCGATATGACCTTCCTCGTCAGCCAGCAATTCCTCGAACAGCTTCATCGTCACGTAGTCGCCTGCTTCGTTGCAAACCTCGCGCGAACGCTTGTAGGCGGTGCGCGCGTCATATTCGCCGGCAAGATCGGATTCGAGCACTTCCTTGACATTCTGCCCGATGCGCAGCGGCGCCACGGACTGCAGGTTCGGATGGCCCTCGAGGAAGATGATGCGCGCCACGAGCCGATCGGCATGGTGCATTTCTTCGATCGATTCAGCGCGTTCCTTCTTCGCCAGCTTGGCGTATCCCCAGTCTTCCAGCAGCCGGAAATGCACCCAGTACTGATTGACCGCTCCAAGTTCCAGAAACAGAGCCTCGTTAAGCCGCTCTATGATCTGCTGTTCGCCTTTCATGGGTTCTGCTCCCGTATTGGACGCGCAGGCCTCTGACGCGATCCAGGTGTGAAACGATGTCCACGCCGCTCGCCGCCGAGCGGGCGTGGTAATTTTCGGTGACCTGAATGATCGTTTCGACCACATTTGGGAAGCAGCCGCAACAGCGACCGCGCTTGTGCATGGCATGATAGACCTTCGCCGGCACGATCAGCTGCCAGGGGTCCTCATCCAGCAGTCCGACGATCGTCTGCTCTATCTCCTTTTCGGTGATGATGTTGCAATGGCAGATCAGCATTTGTCGCTCTGGCTAGCGGCGCTCATTGCGCCGCGTGGCTGTTGGTTTCGAAGTTTACTGGAACACCTTGTCCGGTGAATCGAGGCTGTCCGAGCCCTCGAAGGCGATGGCATTGAGCTTCAGGGTGCCGACGGCGCGTTCGATCGACTTGGTCTGATCGACCAGCGCGTCGATCGCCGCCTGCACGGTGGCGTTGCCGTCAGCGTTGCCCTCGGCGATCTGCTGGTCATAGGCCTCGCCGGCAAGCGCCCGCGCCTTGATGGCCTCCATCTTGGCGATGGTGACATCCAGTTTAGCCGACAATTCCTTGTCGATCGCCGGATCGGCCGCCTTGACCATGTCGGCCACCGACGGCCCCTCGACGACAGTGCCGTCAAGCCGCGTGTAGCTGCCGTGATAGGCGGCACGGATGCCGATCGCGTCATATAGGTGGGAGTTGTAGGTGTTGTCGGAGAAGCAATCGTGCTCCTCTTCCGGATCGTGCAACAAGAGGCCGAGCTTCATCCGCTCGCCGGCGAGCTCGCCGTAGGACAGCGAGCCCATGCCGGTGAAGATGGTCGAAATGGCGGCATTCTGCTCGCCATCGACAAGGTTCTTGCGGGCGGCGCCGCCTTCCTTCCAGTCGTTGACCATATCCTTGAGATCGGAAACCAGAAGGTCGCTCGCCGATTTCAGGTACTGTCCGCGACGGTCGCAATTGCCGCCGGTGCAATTGGCGAGGTCGTAATCGGTGTAGGGCCGCTCGCCGGCGCCCGGACCGGTGCCGTGCAGGTCTTGCCCCCAAAGCAGGAATTCGATGGCGTGATAGCCGGTCGCCACATTGGCCTCGATACCGCCGGCCTCCTGCAGGGTGCCGGAGAGGAACTCCGGCGTCAGATTGGTGGCGTCGACCTTCTTGCCGTTGATCTCGATCGACTTGTTGGCGATCACATTGGCGGTGTAGAGCGCGTTGGCGTCCGACTCGGTGCCGTAGCTCTTGGCGACATAGTCGATCAAGCCCTCGTCGAGCGGCCAAGAGTTCACCTTGCCTTCCCAGTCGTCGACGATGGCATTGCCGAAGCGATAGACCTCGGTCTGCTGATAGGGAACGCGCGATGCCTTCCAGGCCTCGCGGGCGGCGTTCAACGTTTCGGCCGATGGCTTGGCGAGCAGCGCATCGACAGCCTTGTCGAGCGCCTCGGCCGTGATCAGCGAATCCTCGTATTTGGCGAGCGCGATGTCGGAATAAGTCTTGATGACCGCCTTGGCATCGGTTTGCGCCTTGGCCGGCAGCACGAACACCGCCGCAGTAAGCATCGCGGCGGCGCCGATCGCCGCAAGCCTGCCGCCATACCGCGCGGTCATCATCGTTCTCATGACTGTCTCTCCTCGGGAATCAATGAAATGCCGGCGCCGCGGCGGGCAGCTGCCAGCGGGCAAAGAGGGGTCGCGCCATCGCGCGCTTCGCGGAAGAAAGACACCGAAATGCCTCCAATCGAAAGGGTTCAAGGCCCAGACATCAAAGGGATGCGCTGACGCGCGAGCTTCCATAAAACGGCGAAGACGCCGGATGTCAACTGGTGGCGCAGAAAAAATTCAATTGAAACAATAGTTTAGAATTATTCTAAACTAGAACTGTCAACTTTAACATCGATGTATAGGGAATGCCGGCGCATGACGCGGTTGACAGGCGGCCGTTCCGGGTGCGACCCGGATCGGCGCTCTTGCGGCGGCGCCGGACAATCGCCACCTGGCGAGACGTCCTAGATTTGGATGAGGAATCGGGCTGTTATGAAGAACGGGATCGTCATTGTCGGTGCGGGACATGCGGGCGTGCAAGCGGCCGCCAGCCTGCGCGAAGAGGGCTATGAAGCCCCGGTGATCCTGGTCGGCGACGAAAACGAATTGCCCTACCACAAGCCGCCGCTGTCGAAGACCTTCATCAAGGATCAGCAAGCAAAGCCGCAGCCGTTGCGCGGCGAGGCTTTTTATACCGGCAGCGCCATAGACTACCGGCCAGGCCTCCGGATCGAGCGCATCGATGTAGGCGGCCGCAGGCTGGAGATATCGGGCGGCGGTGTGTTGCCGTTCGACCGGCTTGTCCTCGCCACCGGCGCGCGGCCGCGCCTGCTGCCGCTGCCGGGTTCGGAGCTTTCCGGCGTTGTGTCGCTGCGCTCGCTCGGCGATGCCCGCCTGATCCGCGAATTGAGCGCGCAAAGCGAGGACGTCGTCATCCTCGGCGGTGGCTTCATCGGCCTGGAGATTGCCGCGACGCTCACCGCGGCCGGCCGCAAGGTTGCGGTGGTCGAGGCGGTCGACCGGCTGCTCGGCCGCGCCGTGGCGCCGGTCATCGCCGGCCATGTCCGCCAGCGGCTGGAAGCCACCGGTGTGCGCATCCTCACTGGCACCACCATCGAACGGCTGGAGGGCGAGAACGGCCGTGTTTCGGCTGCAATCACCTCATCCGGCGAAAGATTGCCGGCGCAGATGGTCGTCATCGGCATCGGCGTCGTGCCGAATGTCGAATTGGCCGAAGCCGCCGGCATTGCCATCGCCAACGGCATCCGCGTCGACCAGCAGATGCGCACGTCGGTGCCGGAAATCCTTGCCATCGGCGATGCCGCCTCCTACCGGCACTGGTTCACCGGTGGCGATGTGCGGCTGGAATCGGTGCAGAACGCCACTGACCAGGCGCGGCTCGCCGCGCGCACCATCGTCGGCCACGCCGATAACTACTCAGCGGTGCCGTGGTTCTGGTCCGATATCGGCGACATGAAGCTGCAGATGGTCGGCCTGATTTCGGGCGGCGACAGCCATGTCGTGCTGGGCGACGTGGCCGAGAACAAATTCTCCATCTACCACTACGCCGGAAGCCGGCTGCTCGGCATCGAATCGGTCAACCGGCCCGGCGACCACATGCTTGGCCGCAAGATGCTCGGCGCCGGCTTTTCGCCGTCGCCGCAGATTGTTGCGACCGGGCCCGACGGGCTGAAGGCAGCGCTCGCCGCCTTCCAGCAGGCAGAGCCTGCCCGCGCGGCAGGATAATCGTATCGCTCAGGCGGCGCGGGCCTCGCGGATCGAACTTTCCAGAATGTCGAGCGCCTCGTTCATGACGCCATCCTGGATGGTGATCGGCGCGAGGAAGCGGATGACGTTGCCGTAGACGCCGCAGGTCAGCAGGATCAGGCCCTTGTCGAGCGCCTTCAGCCGGACCGCATTGGCGAGTTCCGGCGACGGCAGGCCCTTCGTCACATCGTTGAACTCGACCGCGTTCATGAAGCCTGGGCCTCTGATGTCGACGATCTCCGGCGCTTCGTCGCGGATCGATTGCAGGCGCTGCTTCAGCCGGTTGCCCAGCGTATTGGCGCGGTCGCAGAGCTTCTCCTCGTCGATGACGTCGAGCACGGCATGCGCCGCGGCGACGCCGATCGGGCTGCCGCCATAGGTGCCGCCGAGCCCGCCGGGGTTCGGTGCATCCATGATCTCGGCACGCCCGGTGACCGCCGCCAACGGGAAGCCGCCGGCCAGGCTCTTGGCCATGGTGGTGATGTCGGCCGCCACCTCGTGGTGGTCCATGGCGAACATCTTGCCGGTGCGGGCAAAGCCGGTCTGCACCTCGTCGGCGATCAGCAGCATGCCGTGCTGGTCGCAGATCTTGCGCAATGCAGTCATGAAATCGCGCGGCGCCTCGTAGAAGCCACCCTCGCCCTGCACCGGCTCGACGATGATCGCGGCGACGCGGGCCGGATCGACATCGGCCTTGAACAGCCGGTCGAGCGCGGCCAGCGAATCGGCGACCGACACGCCGTGCAGTGCCACCGGGAACGGTGCATGGAAGACATCCGCCGGCATGGCGCCGAAGCCGACCTTGTAGGGCACGACCTTGCCGGTCAGCGCCATGCCCATGAAGGTGCGGCCGTGAAAGCCGCCGGAAAAAGCGATGACCGCCGGCCGGCCGGTGGCGTTGCGGGCAATCTTGATCGCATTCTCCACCGCCTCGGCGCCGGTGGTGACGAAAATCGTCTTCTTGTCGAACTTACCAGGCAGCATGCCGTTCAGCCGTTCGGCCAGCCTGATATAGCTCTCATAGGGCACGACCTGGTAGCAGGTGTGGGTGAAGCGGTCGAGCTGCGCCTTGACCGCTTCGATCACCTTCGGATGACGGTGGCCGGTGTTGACGACAGCGATGCCGGACGAGAAATCGATGTAGCGGCGGCCTTCCACATCCCAGATCTCCGAGTTTTCGGCGCGATCGGCATAGATCTGCGTGGTCATGCCGACGCCGCGCGAAATCGACTGGCTCTTGCGTTCGGAAATGGCTGAATTTGTCATCGTATCCCTTACCGGGCCAGCGCCCGCTCTCGTTTGATGGCTGTTGAGACTCTTCTGGGCTTATTTCAGGTTTTCCTCAAGTTGGCACTGGCGGCGGGTGATTGGGCCTGTCGCCGATGCGTTAACTGGCCAGCTTACCCAACCGCCTATACGCGTACGAGAAGAGGTTTCCTTTTTGCGGGGATCAATTATCCTCGCCATTGTCCGCGCCGTCTTGCTACAGGGGGCGGTCCGCGCGGTTGAGGGAGTTATGAGCAGGAACGCGACATTGTCCGTCTCGCCGCCGTCGGTCAAAACCCCCAGCCATTTGTCTTTTCCTGCCTCCACAATTCTAGCCTGCGCAATGGCAATGCTGCCTTTGCTTCTGGCCGGCTGCCAGAAGCAGGAGGCTGCGGCGAAGAAACTGCCGATCATGGTCCTCACCGAGACCGTGGCGACCGCCAACTATGCGCCAAGGACTTCGCTCACCGGCGTGATCGCGGCGCGCACGCTAAACAATCTTTCGTTCCGGGTCGGCGGCCGCGTCGCCGAACGGCTTGTCGACGTCGGGCAACATGTCGATCAAGGTACCGTGCTCGCCCGCATCGATCCGCAGGAACAGGAATTCGACCTGCGCTCGGCGCAGGCCGATCTCGACGCCGCGCAGGCGCAATTGACCCAGGCCGCCGCCGCCTTCGAACGGCAAAAGACACTGCTTGCCCAGGGCTACACCACGAGGCGCGACTATGATGCGGCCGAGCAGGCGTCGAAGGTGGCGCGAGGCAGCGTCGATGCCGCTCAGAGCGCGCTCGCCAATGCAAAAGAGGACCTTTCCTTCACCGAACTCAAGGCGGGTGCGGCAGGCGTGATCACAGTGCGCCAGGTCGAAGCCGGGCAGGTGGTGCAGGCGGCGCAGACCGTCTTCACCCTTGCCGAGGACGGCGACCGCGATGCGGTCTTCAACGTAGAGGAAACGATGGTAGCAAAGACGCCGGCAGCACCCGCGGTGACAATCACGCTGTTGTCGGATCCGCAGATCAAGGCGATGGGCAAGGTGCGTGAAATCTCGCCGGCGGTCGATCCGACTTCAGGCTCGATCCGGGTCAAGGTCGCCATTCCCGACACGCCCGCGGGCATGCCGCTCGGCGCGGCCGTCATCGGGTCGGTCAGCGCCCAGCCGTCGAAGGCCGTCATCGTGCCGTGGCAGGCATTGACCTTGAACGCGGGCAAGCCGGCCGTCTGGGTCGTCGATCAAGCGACCAAGGCGGTGGCAGCGAGACAGGTGGAGGTGCTGGCCTTCGGATCCGGCTCGGTCATCATCGACAAGGGGCTCGAGGCAGGCCAAACCGTCGTCACCGCCGGCGGCCAGTTGCTCAGCCCCGGCCAGACCGTCGAGATAGCGGGAGCGGAGCAATGAACCGGCTCCTGCGCAGCCCTGCCCCGCTTGTTCCTGCCCTGTTTGGGCTCGTGCTCGGCGCCTGCTCGCAATCGGAAGAGAAGCCGCCCGAGATCATCCGGCCTGTGCTGTCGGTGGTGGTCGAGCCCCGCACCGTAGAGACCTTCGGATTCGCCGGATCTGTCGAACCGCAGTTCAGCGCCGACCTTGCCTTCCGCCTGCTTGGACGGGTCGTCGTCCGCGATGTCAAGGTCGGCGATATCGTCACCAGGGGCACGACGATCGCGGCGCTCGATCCGACGGCGCTGGAGCTTGCCGTGCAGGCGGCGAAGGCAGAACTCTCCAACGCGCAGGCGCAATTTGCCAATGCCGCCGCAAGCGAGGAGCGCCAGCGCCAGTTGCTTGTCGCCGCCAACACCTTGCAGGCCGTCTTCGACGCCGCGCGCCAAGCCAGGCAGGCCGCCGCGGCCGGTGTCGAGCGGGCCAATGCCGCACTGGCCAAATCGCAGGAACAGCTTGGCTATACCAGGTTGTTCTCGGACTTCGATGGCGTGGTCACCGCCGTCGGCGCCGAGGTCGGCCAGACGGTCTCGCCCGGCCAGACCGTCGTCACGGTGGCGCGCTCTGACCCGCGTGAAGCAGTCGTCGACATTCCCGACCAGTTGACCGGCGATCTCGCCTTCGGCACCCCCTTCCAGATCATCCTGCAATCGCTGCCCACGATACGCAGCGACGCCAAGCTGCGCGAGATCGCCCCGCAGGCCGAAGGTTCGACCCGCACGCGCCGCGTCCGGCTGATGCTCATCGATCCGCCGCCGGCATTCAGGCTTGGTTCGACGGTGACGGCGACCCGCATTGCCAAGATCACGCCGACGATCGAGTTGCCGCTGTCGGCGCTGCTGGAGAAGAACGGCAGAGAAAAGGTCTGGGTCGTCGACCAGCAGACGTCGAGCGTGAGTGCCCGTGACATCAAAATTGCCTCCAAGGGTGCCGCCACTTTCACCGTCGCCGAGGGCCTCAATGCAGGCATGCGCGTCGTCACCGCCGGCGTCCACAGCCTGACCGAGGGACAGAAGGTCAAGATCTCTGAGGGAGAGGCCATATGGAGGGCTTCAACCTCTCCGACTGGGCGCTGAGCCATCGCTCGCTGGTGTGGTATTTCATGCTGGTCTTCGTCGTGGCCGGCGTCTTTGCCTATCTCAATCTCGGCCGCGAGGAAGACCCCGCCTTCACCATTAAGACCATGGTCATCCAGGCCAACTGGCCGGGCGCATCGGTCAACGAGACGGTGCGGCAAGTGACCGACCGCATCGAGAAGAAGCTCGAAGAGCTCGACAGCCTCGACTATACCAAATCCGTCACCTCTGCCGGCAAGACCGTCATCTTCGTCAACCTGAAGCCGACGACCAAGGCGCGCGACGTCGTGCCGACCTGGCTGCAGGTGCGCAACATGGTCAACGACATCTGGGCGCAGTTTCCGCAAGGCGTGCAGGGACCATTCTTCAACGACCGCTTCGGCGACGTCTACGGCAACATCTATGCCTTCACCGCCGACGGGCTGACGCCGCGCCAGTTGCGCGACTATGTCGAGGATGTCAGGACGAAGATCCTGACCGTGCCGAATGCCGGCAAGGTCGATCTGGTCGGTGCCCAGGACGAAGCGATCTACCTCGAATTCTCGACCCGCCAGATCGCGGCCCTCGGCCTCAACCAGCAAGCGATCGTGGCCAGCCTGCAGGCGCAGAACGCAATCACCCCATCCGGCGTCATCCAGTCCGGGCCGGAGCGCATCAGTGTGCGCGTCGGCGGCCAGTTCACCTCGGAAGAGAGCCTTCGCGCCATCAATTTGCGCGTCAACGATCGCTTCTTCCGGCTGAGCGACGTGGCGACGATTTCGCGCGGCTATGTCGACCCGCCGACGGTCTTGTTCCGCTTCAACGGGCAGGACGCGATCGGCCTTGCCATCGGCATGAAGCCCAATGCCAATCTGCTGGAGTTCGGCGAGGCCCTGCACGAGGAGATGAACAAGGTACTGGCCGACCTGCCGGTCGGCGTCGGCGTGCATCTGGTCGCCGACCAGCCTGTCATCGTCGAGGAGGCGGTTTCCGGTTTCACGCGCGCCCTGTTCGAGGCGGTCGCCATCGTGCTTGCCGTGTCCTTCATCAGCCTCGGCATGCGCGCCGGCTTCGTCGTGGCGCTGTCGATCCCGCTGGTGCTGGCCATCACCTTCACGGCCATGGCCTATCTCGGCATATCGCTGCAGCGCATTTCGCTGGGCGCGCTGATCATCTCGCTTGGCCTTCTGGTCGATGACGCCATGATTGCCGTGGAGATGATGGTGGCGCGGCTGGAGGTCGGCGACAATCTGCGCAAGGCGGCGACATATGTCTATACCTCGACCGCCTTTCCGATGCTGACCGGCACGCTGGTGACGGTCGCGGGCTTCATCCCGATCGGCCTCAACAACAGCGCCGCCGGCGAATACACTTTCACGCTGTTCGTCGTCATCGCCGTGTCGCTCCTGGTGTCATGGATCGTCGCGGTGCTGTTTGCGCCGCTGCTCGGCGTCACCATCCTGCCGGCGACGATGAAGCAGCACCATGAAAAGCCCGGCCGCTTCACCGCGCTGTTCCGGCGCGTCCTCGTCGGCTCGGTGCGCCATCACTGGCTGACCATCATCGCCACGGTGCTGTTGTTCGCGGCGTCGCTGGCCGGCTTTGGCCTCGTCCAGCAGCAGTTCTTTCCACCATCCGACCGTCCCGAACTGATCGTCGACTGGAATCTGCCGCAGAACTCCTCAATTGCCGAGACCCGGGACCAGATGGAGCGGTTCGAACAGCGGGCGCTGGTCGGCAATCCCGATATCGACCACTTCAGCTCCTATATCGGCCAGGGCGCGGTTCGCTTCGTGCTGGCCTATGACGTGCAACCGGCCAATCCCTATTTCGGCCAGACCGTCATCGTCACCAAGAGCATCGAGGCGCGCAATCGGGTCAAGCCGGCGCTCGAAAAGCTGCTGCGCGACGAGTTCGTCGGCACCGACGCCTTTGTCAAGCCGCTCGAACTCGGGCCGCCGGTCGGGCGGCCGGTGCAGTACCGCGTCGGTGGTCCTGACGTCCAGACGGTACGGACACTGGCGCAGGAATTCGCCGGCATCATTTCCGCCAATCCGCAGCTGGCCGCACCCACTTTCGACTGGAATGAACCCGAGCGCGTGCTGAGGGTCGACGTGCTGCAGGACAAGGCACGGCAACTCGGCATCACCTCTTCGGATATCGCCAGCGCGCTGAACAGCACGGTCGGCGGCTCCACCATCACCCAGGTGCGAGACGCGACCTATCTGATCAATGTGGTGGCCCGTTCGCGCGAGGCCGAACGGGGTTCGATCGGCACACTGCAGAACATGCAATTGCCAACCGGAACCGGCGAGGCGATCCCGCTGGCCGCGGTGGCGAACTTCCGCTACGAGCTCGAACAGCCGACAGTGTGGCGCCGCGACCGCATCCCGACCATCACCGTGCGCGCCGGGCTGGTCGGCGACGTGCTGCCCGCCACCGTGGTCAACGAGGTGAAACCGTCGGTCGACGCCTTCATCGCCAAATTGCCACCGGGCTATTCGATCGCCACCGCCGGCTCGGTCGAGGAAAGCGCCAACAGCCAGGGGCCGATAGCCGCCGTGGTGCCGCTGATGCTGTTCATCATGGCGACCATCCTGATGGTGCAGTTGCAGAGCTTCCAGCGCCTGTTCCTTGTCGTGGCGGTGGCGCCGCTCGGCCTGATCGGCGTGGTGGCCGCGCTGGTGCCGAGCGGGGCACCGCTCGGCTTCGTTGCCATCCTCGGCGTGCTGGCGCTGATCGGCATCCTGATCCGCAATTCTGTCATCCTGATCGTCCAGATCGAGGATCTTGTGAACGAGGGCAAGGACCGCTGGGCCGCCGTCATCGAGGCGACCGAGCATCGCATGCGGCCGATCGCGCTGACCGCGGCGGCCGCGAGCCTGGCGCTGATCCCGATCGCACGCGAAGTGTTCTGGGGGCCGATGGCCTATGCCATGATGGGCGGCATCATCGCCGGCACGGCGATCACACTGCTGTTCTTGCCAGCGCTCTATGTGACGTGGTTCAGGATCAAGGAGCCGAAAGGAACGCCTGAAAACGAGGAGAGCGCAAACGGTGGCGACGAGGTTCCTATAGGCAGCGTGGCCTGACCGCACGGCTGCGAATTGAGTCGCAGCACGTGGAATAGAAAGATACCGCTAAGCCCTGACAAACCCGTCGCTCGCCCTCAACAGGTTGCGCGTATAGTCCTTGGTCACGTGACGCTCGACAAGGTCACTCGCCGCCAGATTTTCGACGGCCTCGCCGTTCTGCATCACCATCAGCCGCTCGCACATGTGAGTGATGATGGCGAGGTCGTGGCTGACCATCAGGAAGGTCAGCTTGCGCCGCCGCCTGATCTCTTCCAGCAGGTTCAGCACCTCCGCCTGCACCGAAGCGTCGAGCGCCGAGGTCGGCTCGTCGAGCAGCAGGATCGACGGTTCCAGAATCAGGGCGCGCGCGATCGCCACGCGCTGGCGCTGGCCACCGGACAATTGATGCGAATAGCGAAAACGGAAGCCGGTGCCCAGGCCGACCTCGTCGAGTGCCCGCTGGATGCGCTTTTCGCCGTCGGCGAAGCCGTGAATGGCGAGCGGCTCCTGCAGCAGGCGGTCGACGGTCTGGCGTGGGTGCAGCGAGCCGTACGGGTCCTGGAACACCATCTGCACCTCGCGGTAGAACGCCTTGTCGCGGCGCACGCCGAGCGTTTTGCCGTTGACGGTAATGGTGCCTGATGCGGCCGGCGCCAGGCCGGCGATTGCCCTGAGCAGCGTCGACTTGCCGGAGCCGGACTCGCCGACGAGGCCGAAGGATTCACCGGATTCGACTTCGAGACTGACGCCTTTCAGCGCGCGGAAGCGGTCGAACATCACCTCCAGCCTGTCGACGGAAAGGGCTGCCGTCATGCCGCCCACTCCGGCTTGCGGTCGAGTACCGGCAGCGGGTGGCGGTCGGCGCCGATCTTGGGCATGCAGTTGAGCAGGCCGCGCGTATAGGGATGCTGGGCGCGGCCGAGCTCCGAGGCCTTGAGCTGTTCGACCACCTTGCCGGCATACATGACGATGACACGATCGCAGAAGGACGAGACCAGGCGCAGATCGTGCGAGATGAAAATCAGCCCCATGCCGCGCTCGCTGACCAGCCGGTCGAGGATGCCGAGCACGTCGAGCTGCACGGTGACGTCGAGTGCCGAGGTCGGCTCGTCGGCGATCATCATTTCCGGCCCGGCGATCAGCATCATGGCGATCATGGCGCGCTGGCCCATGCCGCCGGAGACCTCGTGCGGATGCAGGTCGAAGACACGGGCCGGATCGCGGATCTGCACGGCCTCCAGCATGGCCAGCGCGCGGTCTCGAGCCTCGGCCTTGGAGACCTTCTCATGCGTGCGCAGCGTCTCGACGATCTGGCGGCCGATGCTCATCACCGGGTCGAGCGAATATTTCGGATCCTGCAGGATCATGGCGATACGCTTGCCGCGCAGCGCGCGGCGCTCGCGCGACGAGGCGGCAAGCAGGTCGATGCCGTCAAAAGCGAGCGTCTTCGCGGTCACCTCGGCCTGCGGCGGGGTGACGCCCATGATGGCGCGGCCGGTCTGCGACTTGCCCGAACCGCTCTCGCCGACGATGCCGAGCCGCTCGCGGCCGAGCGAGAAGGAAACGCCGCGCACCGCCTCGATCAGGCCGGTGCGCGTCGGGAAGGTGACGCACAGGTCGTCGACTTCGAGAAGCGTGCTCATTGGTCACCGCTTCGGGGATCGAGCGCGTCGCGTAGGCCGTCGCCGAGCAGGTTGAAGCCGAGGCTGACGATGAGAATGGCAAAGCCCGGCGCGCCCGCAACCCACCACTGGTCGAGCACGAAGCGGCGGCCCGATGCGATCATCGCGCCCCATTCCGGCAGCGGCGGCTGCGCGCCGAGGCCGAGGAAGCCGAGGCCGGCGGCGGTCAGGATGATGCCGGCCATGTCGAGCGTCACCCGGATGATCAGCGAGGAGATGCAGAGCGGCATGATGTGGCGAAGCACGATGCGGAACGGCGAGGCGCCCATCAGCTGCACGGCCTTGATGTAGTCCGAATTGCGCACCGTGAGCGTTTCGGCGCGCGCGATGCGGGCATAGGGCGGCCACGAGGTGATGGCGATGGCGAGCACGGCGTTTTCGATGCCGGGGCCGAGCGCGGCGACGAAGGCCAGCGCCAGGATCAGCTTCGGAAAGGCGAGAAAGATGTCGGTGATGCGCATCAGGATCGCATCGGTCCAGCCGCCGGCATAGCCGGCGACGGTACCGACCAGCAAGCCGATTGGCGCGGCGATGATGGCAACCAGAATGACGACGTAGAGTGTCCAGCGCGAGCCGAAGATGATGCGCGAATAGATGTCGCGGCCGAGATCGTCGGTGCCGAACCAGTGCCCGGCACTCGGCGCCAGCAGCCGCGAGCCTTTGAGGTCGCCGAATGTCGGCGAATAGGGCGCCAGCACATCGGCGAAGGCCGCGACCACCAGCAGCGCGATGATGATGAGCAGACCGATGAATGCCAGCCGGTTGGCGGAAAAGCGCCGCCATGCCACATAGGCGCGGCCGAGCCTTGCCTGCACGCGCGACGCCGGCCGCTCGCTGAGCAGCCAGTCGCGGCGGGTTTGAATCGCTTCGGTGCTCATCCCGCCTTGGTCCTTGGGTCAAGCACCCGGTAGAGCAGGTCGGAGAATAGGTTGATGGCGATGAAGACCGAGCCAATGATGATGGTGCCGCCAAGCACAGCATTCATGTCGGCGTTCTGCAGCGAGTTGGTGATGTAGAGGCCGATGCCCGGCCACGAAAACACCGTCTCGGTCAGCACCGAGCCTTCGAGCAGCCCGGCATAGGACAGAGCGATCACCGTGACCATCGGCACCGCAGCGTTGCGCAGCGCGTGACCCCAGATGATGCGCGTTTCCGACAGGCCCTTGGCGCGCGCCGCGACGATGTATTCCTGGGTAAGTTCGTTCAGCATGAAGGAGCGCGTCATGCGGCTGATATAGGCGAGCGAGAAATAGCCGAGCAGCGAGGCCGGCAGGATGATGTGGCGGAAGGCATCGGCAAATACGTCCCACTGCCGCTGCCAGAGTGCATCCAGCAGGTAAAAGCCGGTAATCGGCGTGAAGGTGTATTCGTAGACGACATCGAGGCGGCCGGGAAAGGCGACCCACTGCAACTTGGCATAGAACAGCACCAGCGCCAGCAATCCCAGCCAGAAGATCGGCACGGAATAGCCGACAAGACCGATGATGCGCACGATCTGGTCGATGATGCTGCCGCGCCGCACGGCGGCCAGCACGCCGAGCGGCACGCCGATCACCGAACCGATCAGCGTCCCCAGCGTTGCCAGTTCGAGCGTCGCCGGAAAGGCGCGGCGGATGTCCGTCATCACCGGATTGGTGGTCAGCACCGAGGTGCCGAAATCACCGTTCAGGGCATGTTTGACATAGATGTAGAACTGCTCGACCAGCGGCAGGTCGAGGCCCATCTCGCGGCGCGTGCGTTCGACGACATTGGCCGGCGCCCGGTCGCCGAGCACCGCCAGCACCGGGTCGATCGGGATCACACGGCCGATGAAGAAGGTCACCGCGAGCAGACCGAGATAGGTCGTTATCGCGATGACCAGGAACCTGGCGATCGATGAGGCCACGGCAACGGCGCGGGCGCCGCCGCGCCCTGCCATCGCTTCGCTTTCAGCCACACTCATACGGCGCGTCCGCCGCCGTCACTCCTTCGAGACGGGGCCGACGAAGTTGGTGTCGAAGCTCGGGCCGAGGGCAAAGCCCTTGAGGTTCTTGCGCAGGCCGGCCACTTCCAGCTGCTGGTGGATGATGACGAACGGGCTGGTATCGAGGATCTTCTTCTCGAGATCCTGGTACATTGCGGCGCGCTTGGCCGCGTCCTTCTCGAGCAGAGCCGCTTCGGTCTGCTTGGTCAGGTCCGGAATGTCCCAGGCGTTGCGCCAGGCCAGCGTCTTGGTCTTGCCTTCATCCGAATTGTCGGGGTTGCTGGCAAAGGTCTGGGCGTTGGAGTTCGGGTCGAAATAGTCCTGGCCCCACTGGCCGATATAGATGTCGTGGTTGCGGGCGCGGTATTTGGTCAGCGTCTGCTTGCCGTCGCCGGGGATGATCTCCAGCTTGATGCCGGCCTGTCCCAGCGTCTGCTGGATGGATTCCGCCATGCCCGTCGTCGGCTGCCCGGTGCGCACGTCCATGGTGACGCTGAAGCCGTCGGCGAGACCCGCCTTGGCAAGCAGTTCCTTGGCCTTGGCGACGTCCAACTTGAACGGGTTCTCGTCCAGTTCGCCGAGCACGCCCTTGGGCAGGAAGGTCTGGTGGATCTCGCCGATCCCCTTGAGGATGGTCGAGCTCAAGGCGTCGTAGTCGACCAGATATTTGAAGGCCTGGCGAACCTCGGGCTTGGCGAGATTCGGGTTCTTCTGGTTGAGGCTGATATAAAAGACCGTGCCCTTCGGTGCGCTGGTGGTGGTGAGGTCGGCATTCTTGGCGATCGCATCGAGGTCGTTCGGCTCGAGATTGCGGGCAACGTCGATGTCGCCGGCTTCCAGCGCCAGACGCTGGCCGGAGCTTTCCTTCATGTTGCGATAGATGACCCGCGCAAGCTTTGCCTTTTCACCGTTGTAATTGTCGTTGCGCTCGAGGACGACGGCCTCGTTGGCGCGCCATTCGCGCAGCTTGAAGGCACCGGAGCCGGCATAGCCGGTCTTCAGCCAGGCATTGCCGAAATCATTGTCCCATTTGTAATCGGCGCTCGGCGTGACCGCGGCGACATGCTCCTTGACCAGCTTGGCGTCGACGACCGAGGCGACCGTCGCCGACAGGCAGTTCAGCACGAAGCTCGGCGCATAGGCCTTGTCGACGGTGAACTGGAACGTCGTATCATCAACAGCCTTGGCCTTCTCGGTGACGTTGCCGCCATCGATGCCGAACTGGCCGATAATAAAGGCCGGGCTCTTGTCGAGCTTGATGGCGCGCTCGAACGAATAGGCGACGTCCGCCGCCGTGATCGGATTGCCGGAAGCGAATTTGAGGCCGGGCTTGAGCTTGAATGTGTAGGTCAGGCCATCGTCGGAGACGCTCCAGCTTTCCGCGAGATCGCCCTTGACCTTGGAGGTGTCGCTGAGGTCGAGGCGCACCAGAAGATCATAGGTGTTGCCGGTGATTTCGGCGGTCGACAATTCGAATGCCTCGCCCGGATCCATGGAGATGATGTCGTCGATGGCGAAACCCTCGACCAGCGTGTCGGCGGGCGTGACCGCGAAGGCAGGCGCACCGGCCAGAAGTAGCGCGGACATTGCCGCGCCCGCGAGCAAGAAGCGGGAGCGTAGAGCAAACTTTTCCATCATCATTTTAACTGTTCCCTGTTTTTGTTGACCTGAGTTCCCGGCTCAGGGTTGTGGCATTTCTTGCCGCGTCGAACGGTGATCCCCGGACCGTTGTCTAGGCAATTTTTTGTGCAGTTCCGGCTCACCATATCCGGCGGTTTCGAGCGCGGCAACGAGCATTTGCAGAACGGTTGATTGGGCCAGACCGGCGGTGCGAAAACCCGGCTATTTCAGCGCGGTAACCAGGTCGGCGTCGGGAAAGCAGGTGGCGGAACGGCCGTTGCTGGCCTGCCATTTGCCGATCGAGCGGCGCGTCTTGAAGCCGGGCAGGCCGTCGGCGCTGCCGACATCATAACCCTTTGCCTCCAGCGCCCGCTGCAGGGCGGCGATGTCGGAGCGGTAGAGCCCGCCGACCGCGCCCCAATTGCCCGAGAAATTGCTGTCGCCATGGGCGATGCGATCGGCGCCATGGCCGATGAACAGGGCATAGAGATCGCTGGTGTTATACTGCTTCAGCACATAGAAATTGGGGGTGACGATGAAGGCCGGGCCGCTGCGTCCCGCCGGCATCAAAAGAAAACCTTCGGCTTTCAGTTCGCTCGCCGGAAACGGTTTGCCCGACACGCGCCTGATGCCCATATCAGCCCATTGCGAAATCTTCCTGCCCTGGTCGGGACCTTCGAGCGAGCACGAGACGCTGTCCGGCACCGTCACCTCGAAGCCCCAGCCGCGGCCCCTGACCCAGCCATAATGCACGAGATAATTGGCGATCGATGCCAGTATGTCGGGCGTCGAATTCCAGATGTCGGTGCGGCCGTCGCCGTCGAAATCGACGGCATGCTTCAGAAACGATGTCGGCATGAACTGCGGCTGGCCAAGCGCGCCGGCCCAGGACGATTTCATCGCGTCGACCGGGGCAAGCCCGCGCTCGACAATCTCGAGCGCCGCCAGCAGCTCGGTGCGGAAGAACGCCTTCTTCGTCGACATGAACGCCTTGGTGCCCAGCACCTCGAAGGCGTCATAGGGCAGCTTTGCCGCACCGAAGCCGCTCTCGCGGCCCCAGATCGCCAGCAGCACTTCGCCAGGCACGCCGTAGCGTTTCTCGATCGCGGCAAGCGTGCTGGCGTTGGCCGCCTCGCGGGTGCGGCCGCCGGCGGTCACCGCTCGGACTATCCTTTCGGCGAAATAGGCGCCGGGCGAACCGAACTCGGCCTGATGCTGCTTCTGCGGCGTCGTCGCCCTCTCGCCCGGCTTCACCAGGTCGGGCAGCTTGAGGTTCGGCTTGACGCCGTCGAAGGCGGCATCGAAGGTTTTCTTTGAGATACCTTTGGCCTTGGCTTCGGGCCAGAGGTTGTTGCCAAGCCAGGCGCGGAACTGGTCGTCGATCTTTGCCCCGGAGGCGGGGGTGGCGAGGAGGAAGGCGATAAGGGCTGCAAACAGGGAAAGCAGAGCCAATCGGAGAGGTTTGGGTTCCTGCGGACGGAGTGCCAAGTTTGCAGTCATCATTCGCACCCTCCCCGCAGCTCGCCTCAAAACGCCGTCCGCGAGCGCAGTGCGGCGGCCAGCGTGCCTTCGTCGAGATAATCGAGCTCGCCGCCGACCGGAACACCGTGCGCCAGGCGCGTCACCTTGATGTCGAAGCCGGAAAGCTGGTCGGTGAGATAATGTGCGGTGGTCTGGCCCTCGACGGTGGCATTGACGGCGAGGATCACTTCCTTGACCTCGCCGCCGGCGACGCGATCGACCAGCGAGCGGATGTTGAGCTCATCGGGGCCAATGCCGTCGAGCGGCGACAGCGTACCGCCGAGCACATGGTAACGCACGTTCATGGCGGTCGCCCGCTCCAGCGCCCAAAGGTCGGCCACGTCCTCGACGACGATGAGCGTGGTGGGGTCGCGGCGCGGGTCGGTGCAGATCATGCATGGATCTGAGGTGTCGACATTGCCGCAGGTCGAGCAGATGCGCACCTTGTCGACCGCCTCGCCCATGGCGGCGGCGAGCGGCGCCAGCAGCTGCTCCTTCTTCTTGATGAGGTGGAGCGCGGCGCGCCGTGCCGAACGCGGACCGAGCCCCGGCACCTTGGCCAGCAGCTGGATCAGGCGTTCGATCTCGGGACCGGCGATTCGCTTCGACATCGCACCGGTTTAGACCATGATCCCGAAAAGTGGAAACCGGTTTTCGGAAAAGATCATGGTCAAACAAGACGATAGAGCCCCATTCCGATCTTTCGGAATGGATCAGGCTCTATGATTTTTCAACGGGTTTTGGAACACTGCTGGGGCGCGTGCTGTTCAACGCGCAAAGAGGCAATCGCCCGGGTTTGCGCCGCCCCTCATTGCCCTGCCGGGCATTTCTCCACGTATAGTGACGGGGAGAAAGGGCTGACCGCAACCTCGGCACCCTTTTTGTAGCGCCGGAAATTGGCGAAATCCTTGGCAAAGGCGTCCTGCTCCCCGTCACTATACGGGGAGAAGATGGCGGCAGCCAGATGAGGGGCGGCGCCGACGTTGACCGCCTCAGTTGTCTTCTAGCGGCCGGGTCTGGCCGGCGATCATCGCGCCGATGGCGTCGGTGTTCTCGGGCGTCGCCTCGAATGACATTGTCGGCTCTGCCGGCGCGGCCTGGAAGGAGGTGACAGGCCGCTCGCTCACGGTTCCGCCAAAACGGGCCGCATCGGGCTCCTGCATTGGTTCTTGCAGCGCCACAAGCATCGGCTTCTCCGCCGTCGCCCTCTCCGCGGTTGCCATTCCGGCAGTCACCCTTGTCTGCTTTGCCGGCTGCAATGCAGCGGCGGTCACATAGGTCGCCTTGGCGAATGTCGGCTTGACCTCGCGTGCCGGCTCCGCCGAGGCGACAAGTATGGCCTGAGCGGCAGGCGCTTGCGGCTTGGCCTGGGCAATGGCAATCACGGGCTCGTCCGGCAGCGGCTGCCAGTTGCGGCCGCGCTTTTCATAAAAGGCATTGCCGCCCGCGACCATGGTGTAGTGCATGTTCTTGTAGGGGAAGCGCAGGCCGGCGGTGTGGAAATACATCGTGTTCTTCAGCTTGGCTTTGCGCTCGCCCTTGAGCACCGCCTCGGCGGCTTCCTCGACGTCGGGCATCGCCTTCGAATTCATCGGCCGTGTCATGACGCCCGGCGCGAACTGGCCGCGCTCGCCAACCACTTCGCAGATGGTGTCGCCGTGCTTGCCGGACCGCAGCCGGTTCATCACCACCGTGCCGACCGCAATCATGCCGTCACGGCTCGACCGGTTAGACTCGAAGAACATTGCCCGCTCCAGGCACTCCTTCTCCTTGGGCGTGGAATTGTAGGAGCGCGAGCTCAGGAAACCCGGCGTAATGGCATCGGTCAGGCTGGACATGCCGTGCGAGGCGGTCTGACTGCAAGCGGCCAAAAACAGCGGCGAGACAACGACGCCGAGCCGCAACGGCGTCTTCCATCGGGTAGAGATCAAACAGGCGTCCCCTCATTCTGCTGCCAGCCCGCCCCTGGTTGCGGCAAGAATGAGACACTTTCGGGCAAAAAGATGGCTAAAGCGTTATTAAGTGTGGGGAGTTGCCCAATAGACACAGCTGGCGGGCGAAGAGCGTTGGATCGCTGCCCTCTTCGGTCAGGTGCCGGCATGGTTCCAAGGATTCATGCCGTGACCTTGGGGCGCCGCAATCTCCGCAGGAGGGCTTGCCCAAGCCTGGAGAGATTGGTTCAGTCGACGCGGTAACTGTAAACACAGCTCGAGGTGTGCTGAGATTCAGGTCAGGCCGAGCCGAAAATGGTGGCTTCCGAGAACCCGGAGCGGAGCGTACTTTTCGTACGTGAGCACCGGAAGCGCAGGAAGCCGCCGTTTGCAGGCCGGCATCACCTGAATATCAACACACCTTAGAACGGCAGCTTCATTCCCGGCGGGATCGGCAGTCCCGCGGTCAGCGCCTTGGTCTTCTCCTGCATGGTCTGCTCGACCTTGGTCCTGGCGTCGTTGTGGGCAGCGAGCAGCAGGTCCTCGAGAATCTCGACCTCGTCCTCCTTGAACAGCGCCGGGTCGATCTTCAGCGACTTCATCTCGAATTTGCCGGTCAGCGTCACGCTGACCAGGCCGCCGCCGGCCTGCCCGGTGGCTTCCAGCGTGGCGATCTCATCCTGCATGGCCTGGAACTTGGCCTGCATTTCCTTTGCCTTGCCCATCAGGCCAAGAAGATCTTTCATCGCACTGTCCTTTGCAGTTGGTGCTGGTTGTTCAGGTTTCGTCGTCGTCAGGCGGCGGCTCGACCGGCATTTCGGCCTCGGCCGCATCGGCTTCCGGCGCGTCGGGAATGCGCACGTCGATGATCTTGGCGCCGGGAAAGCGCGCCAGGATGGCGGCGACCGTCGGGTCGCTCTTGGCATCGAGGAAGGCGTTTTCGCGCTTTGTCGATTCCATCTCTGCCAGCGTCTGGCCGCCCTCCTCCCTCGACAGCGACACCAGCCAGTTCCGGCCGGTCCAGGCGCGCAGCTTGGCGGTCAAATCATTGAGCAGCATCTTCGGCGCATCGTCGGTCAGGCTGACGTCGATACGGCCGGGCTCGATGCGCACCAGGCGCACGCAACGCTTCACCAGCACCTTGAAGGCCATGTCGCGCTGGGCGTCGGCAAGGGCGACAATGTCTGCCAGCGATTTCACCGGCACCGGCGGCGCCTCGACCGCCGGCTCCGGCGGAGCAACGAAGTTCGTCGGCACGGGCTCGGCCTCGATCAGGCGCATCGTCTGCGCGCCGCCATTGGCCGTCGGCATCCGCGCCTGCGCCACGGCGCCGGCACCACCGCTTGCAGGCGCATGGTTTGCAGGGCCGGGGCTTGCCGGCGTGCCATTCACGCGCGGCGCGGCGCCCAGCAGGGTACCGCCGTTCTCCAGCGATTTCAGGGCCTCGTCCAACGTCGGCAGGTCGGCGGCATGGGCCAGCCGGATCAGCACCATCTCGGCGGCGCTGACCGGGCGGTTGGAGGTCTGCACCTCGGGAATGCCTTTCAAGAGCATCTGCCACGTCCGCGACAGCACCTTGACCGACAGCGTGCTGGCGAAATCGGCGCCGCGCCGGCGCTCGTCCTCGGACAGCGAGGCGTCGTCGACGGCAGCCGGCACGAAACGCAGACGGGTGACCAGATGGTTGAACTCGGCAAGGTCGGTCAGCACAGCGGCAGGATCGGCGCCCGTATCGTACTGCGCACGGAATTCGGCAAGTGCCGCGGCGACGTCGCCCTTCATGACATGTTCGAACAGGTCGACGATGCGGGCACGGTCGGCGAGGCCGAGCATGGCACGCACCGCTTCGGCGCTGACCGCGCCGCCGCCATGGGCGATCGCCTGGTCGAGGATCGACTGCGCATCGCGCATCGAGCCTTCGGCCGCGCGCGCGATCATCGCCAGCGCATCGTCTTCGACTTCGATACCCTCCAGACCGGCTATCCTGGCAAGGTCGGCCTTGATCATCGCCGCATCGATGCGCCTGAGGTCGAAACGCTGGCAGCGCGACAGGACCGTGATCGGCACCTTGCGGATTTCGGTGGTGGCGAAGATGAACTTGACGTGCGGCGGCGGCTCTTCCAGCGTCTTCAGCAGGCCGTTGAAGGCCTGGGTGGAAAGCATGTGCACTTCGTCGATGATGTAGACCTTGTAGCGCGCCGACACCGGGGCGTAGCGCACACGTTCGATGATGTCCCTGATGTCGTCGATTCCGGTATGCGAGGCGGCGTCCATCTCGATGACGTCGACATGGCGGCCTTCCATGATCGCCTGGCAATGCTCGCCGAGCACAGCAAGGTCGACGGAAGGCTGGTCGACCGTCGGTGTTTTGTAGTTCAGGGCCCGCGCGAGGATGCGCGCGGTCGTCGTCTTGCCGACGCCGCGCACGCCGGTCAGCATCCAGGCCTGGGCGATGCGGCCGGTGGCAAAGGCATTGGTCAACGTGCGGACCATCGGCTCCTGGCCGATCAGCTCGGAGAAATTCGACGGTCGGTATTTGCGCGCCAGCACGCGATAGGCGGCAGGCTTGTCCAATTTCCCGGCCTCGTTTCCGGCTTCGCTCATTCGCCCGTTAAGCTCCAAGGGCTGCCACTGGAGGCGGCCGATTCCTGCGCATAGTTTCGCCCGCACGGCTTGGCGCCGTCAATGTCGGGGCAAAAGGCGAAGAGGCGGGAGGCTGGAACAATGACCCGTTCCGGGCTCGTTAGGGCTGCTTCCTTCCGGACCTGACCCGGTTGGCGAGTGGACCGTCCACCACCAACCTCCCAGCCTCCATATCGGCAATCCGGCGATGAAATGCAAGTGCGGATGATAGAGGTCGTGAGCGACGACGACAGCTGAAACCAAAAACCCGCCTCGGCGGGCGGGTCGTTGGTGCGAATAATCACCATAGCGAGATTAGTAGCATAGCTGCCGGCACAAAGCAAGAACAAAATGTGGCCGTGATCAAAATTGTCGACCTCGGCGGGGCAGCGCCCAACCTGATGCAATTTGCCCGGGCCCTCACTTCTTCGCGCACAATAAGCGCCACGACGGCCAATGTTGCTTGCTGCCCCTTGCGGCCCTTCGGAAGCCGCTCTAGCGTCGATGGAGTTCAAAAAACGTCAAAAGTGAGGGAAACGCCGATGCTGCCGGGCCTCAAGGCCGGATTCACGCTTGACGCCCAGCTGGAAGCCGACAGCGAACAGCTGATGTGGCTCGGCCTGTGCGAATTGCGCGTCATGAACGACCGCCGCTGGCCATGGCTGCTGCTGGTGCCGCAGCGGCCGGGCATCGAGGAAATCCACGATATGACGCCGCTCGACCAGGCGATGCTGACCTTCGAGACCAACATGGTGGCGCTGGCGCTGAAGCGCGTGACCGGCTGCACCAAGATCAACACCGGCGCACTCGGCAACATCGTGCGACAGTTGCATGTACACGTCATTGCGCGCTCGGAAGGCGATCCCGGCTGGCCCGGCCCGGTGTGGGGGCACGGCCTGCGTGAGCCCTATCAGCGCTCCGACCTTCGCAAGTTTGCGGAAAAGATCAAGGCAGCGCTATAAGCCTCTCCCGTGTCCACCTTGAACCTTCCCGAGTCTGCATGAGCTTTCGCCTGTTTGACGCGCCCTTGCGCGAGCCGAGCCAGTTCGTCGGCTTCGCCGGCAACATTATCGACCGGCAGTCCGAAAACCGCGCCGATGATTCCGTCGAAAAGGCGCTCGCCGATCCCTCGGCGCGGCTTTTGCTGATGCGTGGCGGCCGGCTCTATTTGAAGCTTGCGCAAGGCGCATTCGACCCCTGGTTCGGAGCGGCCGAAAGCCGGCCGCTCGAAGCATCGCTCGAAAACGGCGTCCTGCTCGGCTTTTCCGAAAGCGGCCCGGTGCTGGCGGTGCCGGCCGGGGTCGAGCCCGAGCAGCTTCCCGAGGCGATCAAGGCGATCGACTATCGCTCGGTCTATATGCAGGGGCTGATCGACGAAGCGGCGGCCGGCGCGCTGGCGCAAGGGGCGGCGCTGCTCGCCTGGCATGCCAGCCATCGCTTCTGCAGCAAATGCGGCACCGAAGCCGAGATGCGGGCGGGCGGTTACAAGCGGCGTTGCCCGGCCTGCGGCACCGAGCACTTTCCGCGCACCGACCCGGTGGCGATCATGCTGACGGCAACGCCCGAAAAATGCCTGCTCGGCCGCGGCCGGCACTTCGGGCCCGGTATGTATTCGGCGCTCGCCGGTTTCATCGAGCCGGGCGAGACGATCGAGGCGGCGGTGCGCCGCGAAACGCTGGAGGAAGCCGGCATCCGGCTTGGCCGCGTCGTCTACCACGCCAGCCAGCCTTGGCCGTTCCCCTATTCGCTGATGATCGGCTGCTTCGGCGAACCGCTCAACGACGATATCCAGCCCGACCTCAACGAGTTGGAAGATTGCCGCTGGTTCTTTCGCGACGAGGTGCTCTCGATGCTGGCCCGCGAGCATCCGGGCGGCCTGGTGACGCCGCCGAAGGGGGCGATCGCCTATAACCTGATCCGCGCCTGGGCCGACAGCGCATAGCAGGATCGACATCGCAGGAGCAGAAAATGATCCGTCACACCGTCGTGTTCACGCTAAAACACCCGCCGCATTCGCTCGAGGAAAAAAGGTTCCTCGCCGACGCCAAGAGGATCCTCACGGCGATAAAGGGCGTCACGCATTTCGAGCAGTTGCGGCAGGTCAGCCCCAAGAACGACTACCGCTTCGGCTTCTCGATGGAGTTCGCCGACCAGCGGGCCTATTCCGGCTATAACGACCATCCCGACCACGTCGCCTTCGTCCGCGACCGCTGGATCCCGGAGGTCGCGGCGTTTATGGAGATCGACTACGTGCCGCTTGGCTGGGGCTGAGACTGGAAAGCGGCGCTCTAGAAAATCAATACCCCGCGTCGCGATCCACCACATTTTCCAGCGCTTCGCCGCGCTCGAAGGCGTCCATCTGGCGCAGCATGATCGGCGCCAGGTGGACCGGATCGGAGGTCGCCGCCGCATGCGGCGTCACGAACACTTTCGGATGGCTCCATAGCGGGCTGGTCTTCGGCAGCGGCTCGACCTCGAACACGTCGAGGCTGGCTTCCTTCAGCGTGCCGTCGTCCAGCGCGCGCAAAATGTCGGCGTCCTTCTGCAGCCTGCCGCGCCCGGCATTGATCAGCACCGAGCCGCCGAGCCCGTTGCGCTTGCGCAGCTCCTTCAGCACGCCGTAATTGATGATGCCGTGCGTCTGTGGCGTCAGCGGCAGAAGCACCACCAGGATGTCGGTGGCGTTTAGGAACGGGATCAGGCCGGCCTCGCCCGCGTAAGTCGAGACACCTTGCATCGGCCGGTCGCTGCGCGACCAGCCATTAACGGGAAAGCCGAGTGACAACAGCACCGATGCCGCCGCGCGGCCAAGCGTGCCGAGCCCCATAATGCCGACCGAGATGTCGCTGGCCGGCCGCTGCTGCGGTTCGTGCCAGATCTTCTTCTGCTGCTGGGCGCGGTAGAGCATGCCCTGGCGATGGTGGTCGAGCACCCGCCAGACGACGTATTCGGTCATGTACTGGGTCAGGTTGTCGGCCACCACCTTGACGACCGGTACGTCGGGCAAGGTGGGATCGGCGAAAATGTGGTCGACGCCGGCGCCGATCGAGAAGATGGCCCGCAGATTGGGCAGCGACGACAACAGGTTCGGCCGCTGTTTCCACACCACCGCATAGGTGATCGAGGGATCGCCGGCGCCATTCGGCTCGAGCACCACTTCGCGTTCCGCCGACAGCAGTTCGCGCCAGCGCAGCGGATGAATACCGGTGAGGGCAAGCAGTATGCGGCCTTTTTCCATTGCGGATTGTTTATCCCTTTTTACCAACAGCGTTCGCGTCCCAACGTGCAAGGGCGCGGCAGCGTTTTGATTTTGTGCATGATCTCTGGCGAAAATCTACTCGCTGACGATGCCGACCGGCGCCGTTTCGATCTTGAAGGCGGCCGAGATCAACGCCTTTGTATAGTCGGTCCGCGGGTTGCCAAAAATCTGTTCGGAAGGGCCGGCCTCGACGATCCTGCCATTGCGCATGACGATGACTTCGTTGGCCAGCGCGCGGATGACCCTCAGATCGTGGCTGATGAAGAGGTAGGCGAGGTCATGCTTGGCCTGCAGGCTGCGCAAGAGGTCGACGACCTGCGCCTGCACGCTCATGTCGAGCGCCGAGGTCGGCTCGTCCAGCATGACGAAGCGCGGGTTGAGCACCATGGCGCGCGCGATTGCGACGCGCTGGCGCTGGCCGCCGGAGAATTCGTGCGGATAGCGGTTGCGCGTCGCCGGATCGAGGCCGACTTCCTTCAGCACGTCGACGACACGCTCGTCGCGCGCATCGGGCGACAGTTTCGGCTCGTGGATCTTCAACCCTTCCTCGATGATCTCGGCGACCGACATACGCGGGCTGAGCGAACCGAACGGATCCTGGAAGACGATCTGCAGCTCGCGCCGCAGCGGCCGCATTTCGTTGAAGGACAGCTGATCGATGCCGCGTCCGTTGAACTGGATGGTCCCGGTCGACGAGATCATCCTGGCCAGCGCCAGGCCGAGCGTCGTCTTGCCGGAACCGGATTCGCCGACGACGCCAAGCGTCTGGCCGGCCCGCACCGTGACGTCGATGCCGTCGACCGCCTTCACATTGTCGACGGTGCGCCGGAAGAAGCCCTTCTTGATCGGAAACCAGACCTTGACCTCCTTGCCGACCATCACCGGCTTGGCGGTTTGGTTGGCCGCCGGCGGCTTGCCTTTCGGCTCGGCGGCAAGCAGATGCCGCGTGTAGGCGTGCTGCGGATTGGCGAATATCTCCTTGGTCGGGCCGGTCTCGACGATCTTGCCCTTGGTCATCACGCAGACCCGGTCGGCGATCTTCCTGACGATGCCGAGATCGTGGGTGATGAACAGCATCGACATGTTCTTGCGGCTTTTCAGGCCGGCGAGCAGTTCGAGGATCTGCGCCTGGACGGTGACGTCGAGCGCCGTCGTCGGCTCGTCGGCGATCAAGAGTTCAGGCTCATTGGCCAGCGCCATGGCGATCATGACGCGCTGGCGCTGGCCGCCGGAAAGCTGGTGCGGATAGGCGTCGAGCCGTTTCTCCGGTTCGCGGATGCCGACCTCGTGCAGAAGTTCCAGCGTGCGCGCCTTGGCTTTGCGGTCCCCCAGGCCCTGGTGCAGCTTTAGCACCTCGACGATCTGCTGCTCGATCGTATGCAGCGGGTTGAGCGACGTCATCGGTTCCTGGAAGATCATGGTGATCTTGTTGCCGCGCACCCGGCGCAGGTCCTTCTCGTCGGCGGCAAGCAGGTCGGCGCCGAGGAACAGGATCTTTCCCGACGGGTGGCTGGCGGTCGGATAGGGCAGCAACTTCAGCACCGACAGCGCGGTGACCGACTTGCCGGAGCCGGACTCGCCGACCAGCGCGACCGTCTCGCCCTTGGCGAGGTCGAAGGAGATATGGTCGACGGCGATCGACTGGTCGCCGCCTTGCGTGAAGGCGACGCTGAGGTCTTGTACGGAAAGGAGAGAGGCGGTCATGGCTCAATTTCCGCGACAACCCTGTCCAAGGCGGAAATTTCCGGTCGTATGATCGAAATTTTGGCTGCCATTTGAGGGGGAACGAGACGATTTGGCGCGATAGAATAGGTCTCTTTCAATCTCGTATCCGCAGTCAGAAATTGGGTGCAGCCGAAGTGCATCGCTGTGGAGAGATGGATCGCGTCCGGTAATCTCAAGGAAACGAATTCCGAACGCAACTGTGCTGCGTGCCAGAGAACCTCGCGAGTTACCGCCCCAATTGAGATGAAGGCGTTGCCGATTGATATATTGTCGTAGAGTTCGATCAGTCGCTCATTGTTCTTTCTCAAGGGATCGACCATCAACTCTGCGAGGACGATCTCACTCGTCGTCAGGAAAGGCTGCTTTCTGCCCCCGTTCAGTGAAATGACCTGAAGCAGTTTTTTTGCAAGCGCATCGTTGTTTTCAAAGGCATAGATGAAAATATTGGTATCGACATAAATCCGGACTGCAGCCATCAATCCTCCCACTCATCGCGGAGGGCACGAACACGCGCGACAGCCTCGTCGAGGCTTGTTCCCGGCGCGTTGGCCTGAGCATTCCGCATGAGTTCAAGCAATTGTTCGCGGCCAAGAGGCCTGTTGGCCTCCTCTTCCACTGTCACTTTGACCGAAGCGCTCGGAGCTATGCCTTTTCGCAGTTCATCCGGGAGCTTCGATGCCGGGTAGTGTTCAAGGATGACCCTATTCATAACCCTTTCCTTCCCCAACGCCTTGAGGATACGTCCGCTTTTGTCCGGATTGCCATTCTCGGGAATATAACATGCCGAATGCCAGCCCGCATCGCCCTCATCTGAACGTCTTGCGCGGATCGAAGGCGTCGCGCGTGGCCTCGCCGACGAAGACCAACAGCGACAGCATCAGCGAGATGACGACGAAGCCGGAAATGCCGAGCCATGGCGCGTTGAGATTGCGCTGCGCCTGCTTCAACAGCTCGCCGAGCGAGGCGGCGCCGGGCGGCAGGCCGAAGCCGAGATAGTCGAGCGAGGTCAGCGTCGAGATCGAGCCGCTGAGCAGGAAGGGCAGGAAGGTCAGCGTCGCCACCATGGCGTTGGGCAGCAGATGCCGGAACATGATGGTGACGTTGGACACGCCGAGCGCGCGCGCCGCATTGACATATTCGAAGTTGCGGGCGCGCAGGAACTCGGCCCGGACCACGCCGACCAGTGCCACCCAGGAAAACAGCAGCATCAGCCCGAGCAGGATGAAGAAGCCGGGCGGCAGGATGGCAGCAACGATCAAGAGCAGATACAGCACCGGGATGGCCGACCAAATCTCGATGAAGCGCTGGAACAGAAGGTCGGTCCAGCCGCCGAAATAGCCCTGCAAGGCGCCGGCCGCCACACCGATCAGCGCCGAGCCGGCGGTCAGGATCAGGCCGAACAGCACCGAGACCCTGAACCCGTAGATGACGCGCGCCAGCACGTCGCGGGCCTGGTCGTCGGTGCCGAGCCAGTTCCAGTTGCCGACGATGCAATTGGGGTCCGCCTCGCCTTTCGGATACTGGTTGCAGCGCGTTTTCTTGTCGTAGAGCCAGGACGGCTTGGTCGGTGCTGCCTCTGGAATGGAGTTGTTGACGGTCTGGTAGGAGTAGCGCACCGGCGGCCAGATCATCCAGCCATTGGCATTGATCTCGTCCTGGATGACCGGGTCGCGGTAGTCGGTGACCGCATAGAAGCCGCCGAACTTCTCCTCGGGATAGGCGACCAGGACCGGAAACAGGATCTCGCCCTTGTAGGAGGCGATGATCGGCTTGTCGTTGGCGACCAGTTCCGAACCCAGCGACAGCACGAACAGGAACAGGAAGATCCACAACGACCAGTAGCCGCGCCGGTTGGACTTGAAGTTCTGCAGGCGCCGCTGGTTGAGCGGCGACAGAAAGGGCCGCGCGATCCGTGCCGGCGCCGTTTCGGCTGTGGCCTGCGCCATCAGACGTCTCTCCGCTCGAAATCGATGCGCGGATCGACCCAGGTGTAGATCAGGTCGGACAACAGCCCGACGAACAGGCCAAGCAGCGAGAAGATGTAGAGATTGGCGAAGACCACCGGATAGTCGCGCTGCACCACCGAGTTGAAGCCGAGCAGGCCGAGCCCATCGAGCGAAAAGATGTTCTCGATCAGCAGCGAACCGGTGAAGAACGCCGAGATGAAGGCACCGGGGAAGCCGGCGATGACGATCAGCATGGCGTTGCGAAAGACGTGGCCGTAGAGCACCCGCCGTTCCGACAGGCCCTTGGCGCGGGCGGTGACCACATATTGCTTGCGGATTTCCTCGAGGAAGGAATTCTTGGTCAAAAGCGTCGTCGTGGCGAAGGCCGACAGCACCAGCGCCGTCAACGGCAAGGTCATGTGCCAGAAATAGTCGCCGATCCGCGCCGGCCATGACAATTGGTCCCAATTGTCCGAGGTGATTCCGCGCAACGGAAACCAGTCCCAGAACGAGCCGCCGGCAAACAGCACCATCAGCAATATGCCGAACAGGAAACCCGGAATGGCGTAGCCGACGATGACGACGCCGCTGGTCCAGACATCGAAGGTGGAGCCGTCCTTGACTGCCTTGCGGATGCCGAGCGGGATCGAGATCAAATAGGACAAAAGCGTGATCCACAGCCCGATCGAGATCGACACCGGCATCTTTTCCAGGATCAGGTCGAGCACCGATATGTCGCGGAAATAGCTGTCGCCGAAATCGAAACGGAGATAGTTCCACAGCATCATGCCGAAGCGCTCGAGCGGCGGCTTGTCGAAGCCGAACTGTTTCTCCAGCTTCTTGATGAATTCCGGATCGAGCCCTTGCGCACCGCGATATTTCGAGCCGACGTCGCCGGCCACATCGAAATTGGCGCCGCCGGCATCACCCCCGCCGCCGCCGAGGCGATCGCTGCCGCCCTGGTTGGTCAGCCTGGCGATGACCTGCTCGACCGGCCCGCCCGGAGCAAACTGGATGACGGCAAATGACACCGCCATGATGCCGAACAGGGTCGGGATCATCAACAGGATGCGGCGCAGTATATAGGCGCCCATCAGGCTCTCTGCCTCGCTTGTGCGAAAATCTCAGGCTTTGCCAATCTGTGCCGCCTTGTCTTTGTCGAACCACCACAACGTCTCGACCGGAAAGCCGTAATCCGGCTTCTGAGCGGGAAAGCCGAACATGTCCCAATAGGCCGCTCGGTGATTCGCCTGATAATATGTTGGAATCCAGTCGAGCCGCGCGCGCAAGACCCGATCGAGGGCATTGAGCGCGGTGACGAGTTCGATGCGGGTCTGCGCCTTGCCGGCTGCCTCGATCAGCGCGTCGATGGCTTTGCTTTCCGTACCTGGATAGTTGCGCATCCCCGGCGTTTTCGCCATCCGCGAAGCATAGAGGATCTCTAAACCGTCGGTGGTGGGCGTCGCCCCGATCAACCATGCGAGCATGTTGAAGTCGAAGTCGAAATTGCTCTGCCGCGCTTCAAATTGCGTCGAATCGACCTGCCGGACCGAAGCGTCGATGCCAATCGCCTTCATATTCTCGGACCAGGGCGCCAACATGCGAACCAGGCCCTCGTCCTCGGCCAGCATTTCCACCCGCAGCCGCTCGCCTTTATCGTTGACGACGAAATTGCCCGCTCGCTTCCAGCCGGCTTCGGCAAGCAGCCTCGAAGCCTCGCGCAGCAACTTACGGTCATGGCCAGAACCGTCGGAGACGGGTTGCATCACCGGTTCGCCAAAGGTCTCCGGCGGCAACTCGGCTCGAAATGGCTCCAGCAGTTTCAGTTCCTGGGGCGAGGGTAGGCCCTCGGCCTTGTAATCCGATCGTTCGAAGTTCGATTGCGAACGCTCGTAGGCGCCGAAAAACAGCACCCGCCTGGTCCATTCGAAGTCGAAGCAATAGGCGATTGCCCGTCTCACGCGTATGTCGCGGAATTGTGGACGGCGCTGGTTCAGCGCGACAGCCTGCATGGAGGGCGATTTCTCGCCGGGAAATTCCCGTTTGATGACCCTGCCATCCTTCAGCGCTGGAAAGTCGTAACCGGTCGCCCACACCCGCGATGTGAATTCTTCGCGAAAATGCGTGTCCCCTTTCTTGAAAGCTTCAAACGCTGCCTGGCGATCAAGATAGAAATCGATGCGGATGCGGTCGAAATTATTAAGCCCGCGGTTCACGGCCAGATCGCGGCCCCAATAATCGGCGACGCGTTCATATTCGACAGTCTGCCCGGCCGCGACCCGTCCCGCCCTGTATGGTCCGGAGCTAAGCGGTGGGGTTAACGTCGAGGCGTCGAAATCGTTGGCCGTGTAGAAGGCTTTCGACACGATCGGCATAACAACGATGGCGAGGATATTCTGCGCGGACTGTTGGCCGTTGAAGGCAAGGCTGACTGTAAGCGGATCGATTGCGACCGCATCCGTCATATGCCGCAGCGGTTGGGAAAGATTCGGATGTCCGCGCTCTTTGTAGAGGTTCAATGCGAAGGCAACGTCCTCCGCGGTTAGCGGCGAGCCGTCATGGAAGCGGGCTTGTGGCCGCAGGCTGAAGCGGAAGCCATTGCGGTCCTGCGACAAGGTAACGGATTCGGCAAGCAGGCCGTAGACCGCATCCGGCTCGTCAAGTGCGCTTGTCATCAGCGAATCGAAACAGAGCTCGGTGCGCGGCGGCGAATCCCCCTTCAACACCAGCGAGTTCAACGTGTTGAAAGTCAGGAAGCTTTGATTGAAGGTAGCGTTCGGCGGGGCGAAATTCATCCGGCCGCCCTTGGGAGCGTCCGGGTTGACATAGTCGAAATGCTTGAAATCCGGCGCGTATTTGAGATCGCCGAAGGCGGACAGGCCGTGCAGTTTCACGCCGGTCGGGATCGTGGCGAAAGCCCGGCCGGGCAGCCATGCAGCTGCCGCGGCGGCACCGCCCAGGGCGAGGAAGTAGCGACGGGGCAGCGCCGCCATCAATTGCCACTCTTGTATTTGGCCGCCAGCGCCTTTTCCTTGTCCGGATCGATCCACCAGGAATCCGTGTCCACGCCTAAATAGGCAGGCTGCTTTTCAGGCATGCCGAACTTGTTCCAGTAGGCCAGCCAGACCACCGGCCTATGCCATTGCGGCACGACATAGTAGTTCCATAATAGAACTCGGTCGAGCGCATGGGTGGCAGCAACCAGATCGTCGCGGTCGGTGGCGTAGATAACGCGGTCGACCAGCGCGTCGACAATCGGATCCTTAATGCCCATCAGATTGCGTGAGCCAGGTGCGTCGGCGGCTTTTGAACTCCAGAAGTCGCGTTGCTCGTTGCCGGGCGAATCCGACTGTGGGAAGATCCCCGTCACCATGTCGAAGTCGAAGCTGCGGGTGCGGTTCACATATTGACTGGGGTCAACAATGCGAAGTGCGGCATCAATACCGATCTTTCGCAAATTATCGACGTAGGGATTTGCGATGACTTCGTCTGTCGGGTCCCGTCCCAGGATCTCCAGCTTGAATTGCTGGCCCGTTTGGGCATTGACCATTTTGCCGCCCTTGATGACCCAACCAGCCTTGGCGAACAGGTCGACCGCGGACTTCAGGTATTTACGCTCCGCCTGCGGCGTGTCGTAGACCGGCAGTTTGAATTCCTCGGTGAACACTTCAGGCGGCAGCTTGTCACGATATTGCTCGAGAATCTCCAGCTCCTTGCCTTTCGGCAGGCCGCTGGACGCCAGGTCGGTGCCCTGGAAATAGCTGCTCGTGCGGGTGTTAAGACCGAAGAACAGCGTACGATTCATGCTTTCGAAATCGAGCACGTCGGTCAACGCCTCGCGTATGCGTCGATCCTGAAACTGCGGACGTCGCAGATTAAGCGCGAAACCCTGCATCGGCTCGGGCGACTCGGTCTTGAACTCCCTCTTGATGACGTCGCCTTGCTTGATCGCGGGAAAGTTATACGCCGTCGACCAGCGTCTGGAGCTGTTTTCCGCGTTGATGTCCTCAAGCCCTCCCTTGGTGAATGCCTGCCAAGCTGCATTCTCATCGAGGATGTAGGTGTACCGCTTCGTGTCGAAATTCTCTCGGCCGATCTTCACCGGCAACTTGGCGGCCCAATAGTCAGGCACGCGCTGCCATACAATTTCCGAACCTGGCTTGAAGCTGGCGATCTTGTAGGCGGCCGAACCCAGCGGCGGCTCCAGCGTCGGCCGGGTGACGTCGCGCTTCTTGCCGTTGGCGTCATTGCCTTCCCACCAGTGCTTGGGCAGTACGACGAGATCGCCGAGAATCTTGGGCAGTTCGCGATTGCCCTTCTGGCTGAAATGGAACTCGACCTCTCGATCGGAGATTGCGACCGCATCGGTAACGTTCTCGAAATAACGGCTATATTGCGGGCTGTTGGCCTTTAGCACCTGGAACGACCAGATCACGTCGTCGACGGTAATCGGCTGACCGTCATGCCACTTCGCCCGCGGATCGAGCCGGTAGGTCGCCGAGGAATAATCGGCCGGATATTTATAGGCTTCAGCGACCAGCGAATGGCTGGTGCTGCCTTCGTCGGTCGCCTGCTCCATTAGCGTGTCGTAGAGCAGACCGCCGCCAAAAGGGACGAAGCCAGCGGCGGCAGAACCCTGGACGATGTAGGGATTGAAGCTGTCAAACGTGCCGGGCGCCACCGAATTCAGCGTGCCGCCCTTTGGTGCATCTGGATTGACATAATCGTAGTGTTTGAAATTGTCGCCGTATTTGGATTCGCCGATCAGCGACGAGGTCGTGCGCCATTCGTCCGCGAAGGCCGCCTGCAGGCCGCCGGCAAAAGCAGCCAGCATCAGCACCGATTTCAGAAGCGTCCGCGCTCGGCCAACCGTCATGCGTTCTCCCCTTCGCGATATAGCGCCGTCACCATAGCGTCTGGGCCCAATCTAGATCATTTGGCGCCGCTGAAAACCGCAACCGAGCGGCTTTGTCGTCGCATATGCATTTTTCCTAACGAAAAAGCCGGGCTGAACCCGGCTTTTTCAAGGATTATGTCATTACAGTTTTGTTATTTTGCGGGTGCGGCCGGAGCGGCTGGCGCCGCGCCTTCTGCCGGCTTGGCAGGGGCTGCACCTTCGGCCGGCTTGGCGGGCGCGTTCTCGGCCGAGGCGCCGGGTGCCGGCAGCGGCTTCGGATTGTCCGACAGCGTGCGCAGATAGGCGATGACGTTGGCGCGGTCCTCATCTTTCGGCAGGCCGGCGAAGCCCATCGCCGTGCCCTTCACGAACTTCTTCGGCGAGGTGATGAAGTGGTTCAGGTTGTCGTAGGTCCACTTCTCGCTGCCGCCCTTGGAGAACTCTTTCATGCCGGCAGAATAGGCAAAGCCCTCATGCTCGGCGACCGGACGGTCGATGATGTCCCACAGATCGGGCCCGACCTTGTTGGGGCCGCCCTTTTCGCCGGAATGACACGCCTGGCATTTCTTGAAGATGGCGGCGCCGGCTTCGGCGTTGGCGGTGGTCAGCAGCTCGGCGATCGGCTTGGCCTCCGCGGCGGGAGCGGCCGGGCCGCCTTCGGCGGGCTCGGTCGCCTCGATGGCGAAGCCGGGCTTTTCCGGCGCTGGAGAGGCAAACAGCGCGTCGGACACGATGCCAACGGAAAAGACAATGAACACGGTGCCGAGGAAAGCGGCGAGCAGCTTGTTGACTTCGTTGGAATCCATACGCCCCAGGCTCCCTTTTCCGGCGGACCGATCCGTCCACTCCGTCCGTCGGTATCGTGAACCACCCTGCGAGGCGGTCAAATCGCGCGGAAACTAGGTCTTTTGCTCCGGCGTTGCAACACCTATAAGGGCGCTGCCAGTGAGACCTTTTGCCACTTTTGTCCTCCTCTTTTTCGAGCCCCTGCCCGCCTCATGTCCACGCTCATCCTGATCCCGGCCCGCATGGCCTCGACCCGCCTGCCGGGCAAGCCGCTGGCCGACATTGCCGGCACTCCAATGATCGTCCACGTCGCCCGCCGCGCCGCCGAAGCGGGGCTCGGCCGGGTGGTCGTCGCCACCGATACGCAAGGCGTTGCGGAGGCGGTGCGCGCGCATGATTTCGAGGCGGTGATGACGCGGGCGGACCACGAAACCGGTTCCGACCGCATCTTCGAAGCGCTGACCATTCTCGACCCTGGCAACAGCGTCGAGACGATCGTCAATGTGCAGGGCGATCTGCCGACTATCGACCCCCTTATTATCGGCGCCGCGCTGAAGCCTTTCGAGGACGCTGCGGTCGATATCGCCACGCTCTGCGTCGAGATCGTCCGCGACGAGGAAAAGACCAATCCGAATGTCGTCAAGCTGGTCGGCTCGCCACTCTCGGCGACACGGCTCAGGGCGCTCTATTTCACCCGCGCCACCGCGCCCTGGGGCGAAGGCCCGCTCTACCATCATATCGGCCTCTATGCCTATCGCCGCGCCGCACTCGAACGCTTCGTTGCGCTGAGGCCGTCGCCGCTGGAGCGCCGCGAGCGGCTGGAGCAATTGCGGGCGCTGGAGGCCGGCATGCGCATCGATGCGGAGATCGTGCAGTCGGTGCCGCTTGGCGTCGATACGCCGGACGATCTCGAACGCGCCAGGGCGCTCCTTTCCAACTAAGAAATTCTTCCCCAATTCCCGAGACTCTGCGCATGCCTGAAAAGACCAACAAAATATCCTTCCAGGGCGAGCCGGGCGCCAATTCCGACACCGCCTGCCGCAACATGTTCCCGTCGATGGAGCCGTTGCCGTGCCCGACCTTCGAGGACGCCTTCAACGCGGTCGAGACCGGCAAGGCCGATCTGGCCATGATCCCGATCGAGAACACCATTGCCGGCCGCGTCGCCGACATCCATCACCTCTTGCCGGAATCGAAGCTGCACATCATCGGCGAATATTTCCTGCCGATCCACTTCCAGCTGATGGTGCTGCCCGGCGTCAGGCGCGACGAGATCAGGACCGTGCACAGCCACATCCACGCGCTCGGCCAATGCCGCAAATACATCCGCAAGAACGGCTGGAAGGCGACGGTTGCCGGCGACACCGCGGGCGCCGCCAAGATGGTCGCCGCGATGAAGGACCGCACCATGGCCGCGCTGGCGCCGGCGCTGGCCTCGACGCTCTACGGGCTCGACATCATCGAGGAGAATGTCGAGGACACCGACAGCAACGTCACCCGCTTCGTCGTGCTGACTAAGAACAAGCAATGGGCCGAACGCCCCTCGGCCGACGCCAGGATGATGACGACCTTCATCTTCCGCGTCCGCAACGTGCCGGCGGCGCTCTACAAGGCGATGGGCGGATTCGCCACCAACGGCATCAACATGACCAAGCTGGAAAGCTACCAGCTCGGTGCGTTTACAGCGACGCTGTTCTACGCCGACATAGAGGGCCATCCCGACGATCCGCTGGTGAAGCTGGCACTCGACGAGTTGCGGTTTTTCTCGCGCGAGATGCGCATACTCGGCGTCTATCCCGCCAGCGCCTCGCGGGAGCAATGGAAGGTGGCGGATTAGGATCCGGTCAGGTCAGGCCGAACTTGTTCTGTTTGGCCGGCTTGCCGCATTCGCGGCGGCTGATCGACCGGTTCATGGCGTCGATCTTGCCGCTTGCCTGGTCGGCGTCACGCTTGGCTTTTGAGCGCGTGTCCGGCGTGAACGGGCCAAAGCCCGTCGCCGGGTTGGAGAAGGACGGCTTGGCGTCCACCGGCAAATGATATTGCTGCGCCAGGCCGTTTCGTTGCGCCAGCAATTGATCGCAAGGCACCTTGTCATATAGCAGCGAGGACTGGACGTTTTCGTCCTGCCGTTCGGACATCGAATTGCCGACGCAGCCGGCCATCGCCAGGCAAGACGCCAAGACCATCATGTTCCAGCGCATGAACGTGCTCCTTGTCTTTCGCAGCTGCCGCGCTCCTGCGCAGCGGCAGGAGTCTTAGCCAGATTTTACGCTGCCGGAAAGCAAGCTTGCCACTACGGCCAGCCCTTCGACCGGTTCGCGGCGATCCTGCCGGATAATCGTTGCCTGCAGCGACAGGACCGAAAAGCCGTTGGCGTCCAGAACCCGCTCTACATAGCTTTGCGAATGCGCGTAGCGGCGGGACGGCAGCAAGGCGAAATCGCCGCTGCCAGACGAGTCGCCGCCGGCGAGCGTCTCGACGGAGAACGCAAACAAACCGCCGCCGGCAAGCATTCCGGCAATCTTATTCACCACCTTGTCGAGTGCGCCGACATAGATGAACACATCGGCCGCCGTAACCAGATCGGCTTTCGGGCCAGAATAGGAAAACTCCTGCAGGTCCGCCTTGACGAGCAGATCGTAGACACCCTTGGCGCGCGCCTGCCTCAGCATGCCGGCCGAGATGTCGTAACCCTCCAGCCGATCCGCTATCGGCCGCAGCTTCTGGCCCATGAGGCCGGTGCCGCAGCCGAGATCGAGCACCAGCGAAAACCGGCCCGCCCGTGCTGCCCGGATGGCGCGGTCGAGGCATTCGGGCAGACGATAGCCGAGCCTGTCGACCAGCTCACCCTCGAAGCTCCCGGCATAGTGGTCGTACAGCGTCTCGACAAAGGCGCTGGGCGGCGCCTGGGCCGCCGCTGTCCTGCCGATCAATTGCAGCTTGAGCACCGCGCCGAGCCTGTCCGCCGGGTCGAGCCGCAGTGCCGTCGTCCAGGCCTGCGCGGCGAGATCGGGCGCGCCCGCCGTCTCCTGCATCTCGCCGAGGCGGAACCAGCCGGCTGCCCATTGCGGCGCCAGTTCGAGCGCGCCGAGCAGCAATTCCGCCGCTGCCGCATGATCGCCGGATGCATAGAGCATTTCGGCATAGTCGGCGCGGCGGTCGGCGGTCAAATCGCCGGACGAGGTCTGGAGCGGTTTCATTGTGATCGAGTTCCGCCGGGTGTTGCAGCCGGCTTGCGCTCTATGCTGGAGTCAGCAGTGACTTACAAAAGGCTTCCCGCGCCGGAATTAGCGCCTATCTTGGGGCCATGCGCGCCAGCGACCTGCTTCATCCCCGGCCGGAAGGGCTGTATTGCCCGCCCGGCGATTTCTTCATTGACCCGGTGCGGCCGGTCAACCGGGCGCTGATCACGCATGGCCATTCCGACCATGCCCGCTCCGGCCACCGCTCGGTGATGGCGACGCAGCAGACGCTCGACATTATGGGCCTGCGTTACGGCGAAGGTTTTGCCGGAACGACGCAAGCCGCGGTGCTCGGCGAGACGATTGCGCTTGGCGGTGTGGCCGTCAGCTTTCACCCGGCCGGCCATGTGCTGGGCTCGGCGCAGATCAAGGTGGCGCATCAAGGTACGTGCATCGTCGCGTCCGGCGACTATAAACGCCAGAAGGACGCGACCTGCGAGCCGTTCGAGCCGCTCAAATGCGACGTCTTCATCACCGAAGCGACGTTCGGCCTGCCGGTGTTCCGCCATCCGCCCGATAGCGAAGAGATCGCCCGGCTGCTGAGATCGACCGAGCAGTTTCCCGAGCGCACGCATCTGGTCGGCGCCTATGCGCTCGGCAAGGCGCAGCGCGTCATGCGCCTGCTGCGCGATGCCGGCTACGAAAAGCCGATCTACATCCATGGCGCGCTGGCCAAGCTCAGCGAGTATTACCAGAGCCAAAATATCGATCTCGGCACATTGGAACCGGCGACCGTCGAGACCGGCCAAAAAAGCGACTTTGCCGGCGCCATCGTCGTCGGCCCGCCATCCGCCTTCGCCGATCGCTGGGCGCGGCGTTTTCCCGATCCGATGTCGTGCTTCGCCTCAGGCTGGATGCGCATTCGCCAGCGCGCCAAGCAGGGCGGCGTCGAGCTGCCGCTGATCATCTCCGATCACTCCGACTGGGACGAACTGACGGCGACGATCAAGGAGACCGGCGCGGAAGAAATCTGGGTAACGCATGGCCGCGAGGAGGCGCTGGTGCGCTGGTGCGAACTCGAAGGCATCGCCGCCAGGCCACTGCATCTCGTCGGTTATGAGGACGAGGGCGATTGATGGCAATTGTTGAACCACCAATCGCGGGCGCCGCGATCCTTCACACCCCCCTCTGGGGTGTGACAGAGCGCAAACCTATCCTGTTGGCGCCCCTCCCATGAACCGCTTCGCCGAGCTTCTCGACCGTCTCGTCCTGACGCCGTCGCGCAATGGCAAGCTGACGCTTTTGACCGACTATTTCCGCAGCGTCGAGGATCCGGATCGCGGGCTGGCGCTGGCGGCCATCACCGGCGATCTGTCCATCGCCGCGGTCAAGCCGGCGATGCTGCGCACGCTGGTGATCGAGCGCATGGATCCGGTGCTGTTCGGCTATTCCTACGACTATGTCGGCGATCTGGCCGAGACCGTGTCGCTGGTCTGGCCGCAAGCGCCGGTCGATATTGCGAACCACGAGCCGACGCTGGCCGAGGTGGTGGCCAAGCTGCAGGCGGCGAGCCGTTCCGACGGGCCGCAAGTGCTGGCCCGGCTGCTCGACAGCGCCAGCACTTCGGCGCGCTTCGCCATCATAAAGCTGGTCACCGGCGGCCTGCGCATCGGCGTCTCGGCGCGGCTGGCCAAGCAGGCGCTGGCCGATTTCGGTAAGGTCGATATCGCCGAGATCGAGGAACTCTGGCACGGGCTGACGCCGCCTTATACGGCGCTGTTCGCCTGGCTGGAGGGCAAGGCGGAAAAACCCAGGAAAACGGCGCTGGCGCTGTTCAGGCCAGTGATGCTGTCGAATGCCGTCGGTGACGGCGATCTCGAAAAGCTCGACCCGGCCGACTACGCGGCCGAATGGAAATGGGACGGCATCCGCGTCCAGGCGGTTTGCGAAGGCGGCATTCGCCGGCTCTATTCGCGCACCGGCGACGATGTCTCCGGCGCCTTTCCGGACCTTGCCGAGGCGATGGATTTTTCCGGCGCCCTCGACGGCGAGCTTCTGGTCGGTGACCCCAGGCAGGCGACGGGCACCTTCTCGGACCTGCAGCAGCGGCTGAACCGCAAGAGCGTGTCACCCAAGATCCAGCAGCAATACCCGGCCTTCATGCGCTGCTACGATGCGCTGCAGATTGGTGACGAGGATGTGCGGGGATTGCCCTTCCGCGAACGGCGCGGCCGGCTTGAGGCCTTCGTGAGGACACTCGATCCGAGTCGCTTCGATATCTCACCACTGGTCGAATTCACCGACTGGCAGGCGCTGGAGGAATTGCGCCGCAAGCCGCTGCATCCGGTCATCGAAGGCGTCATGCTGAAGCGCTGGGATTCGCCTTATGTGGCCGGGCGGCCGAAGGGTCCGTGGTTCAAATGGAAGCGCGATCCGCACACGGTCGACGCGGTGCTGATGTATGCCCAGCGCGGCCACGGCAAGCGCTCGAGCTTCTATTCCGACTACACATTCGGCGTCTGGTCCGGGCCGGAAGGATCGGAGGAGCTGGTGCCGGTGGGAAAAGCCTATTTCGGCTTCACCGACGAGGAACTGAGGCAAATCGACAAATATGTCCGCGACAACACGATCGAGCGCTTCGGCCCGGTCCGCTCGGTGCGTGCCGACCGCAGGAACGGGCTGGTGCTTGAGGTAGCCTTCGAAGGGCTCAACCGCTCGACGCGGCACAAATCCGGCGTTGCCATGCGCTTTCCGCGCATTTCGCGGCTGCGCTGGGACAAGCCGGCGGCCGAAGCCGACCGCATCGAGACTCTGCAGGCGCTGCTCGATAGTTAATGCATGTCGCGCAAGGTGTGCAGCGGTTTTGCGATGACGACATGCGTCAAAACAAGAACCTAAAGCGTGTCGCATGAGGCAGGTCGAACGCGACGTGCTTTAGAGCGGTTCCCCCTTTGACGGAATCAAAGGGGATTCCAGATTTATCTGTTTTGTGATTCAAGATGCTGGCTGGAGTGGAGGCC